>SKHL01000198.1 GCA_007116995.1 Limnochordia bacterium | reverse complement strand
TTTGTTCATCTAGGCAGGAATAGTTAGGCAGTAGAGCAAAAAAGAAAGTATGTTCAGTACATACGGGTTCGTGTGCTCACAGTGAAATAAAAATCTAGGAGGGAGTTTCGTGGAACAACAAAAGGAGAGACGATTAACACGGGATCAGGTGCCAACAAGTTTAAAGTGGAAATTAGAGGATTTGTTCTCCTCAGATGGATCATGGGAGGAAGAACTAACTAGTATACTCGATTCTATCGATAGTGTCACCCAGTACCAGGGCAAACTTGGTGATGGTGCAGCTGTATTACTAGCCTGCCTTAAGGCAGAAGAAGTCCTATATGAACGTTTGATCAAAGTGGCTACATTTGCACACTTACGAGTAGCCGAAGATGGAACGAATCCGAGTAATCAAGGGATCGCTGGCAAGAATGCATCGGCCATGGCTAAGATCAGTGGGGCATTCACCTTTATTGAATCTGAGCTACTGGATTTAGAGGATGGTGTCGTTTGGCAGTATCTTGAGGAGGAGAAGGATCTTGTTCCATTTCGTAAGCATCTGCTAGACATACTATCGAAAAAGCCTCATCGCCTTTCGCCGGAGACAGAGGCTGTGCTAGCTTCACTTGGAGAGGTGTTAAGCGCTCCTTTCATGATCTATCAACGGACCAAGTCTTCAGATATGCAGTTTGATTCCATTGAGGATCAGGGTGAAGAAAAGCCAATGTCTTTTGCTTTATTTGAGGATCGGTATGAGCTGTCAGCTAATACAGAACTGCGACGTAGTGCCTACCAGTCCTTTGGGAAAACACTGAAGCAGTACACGAATACTTTTGCAGCAACCTATGCAACAGAGATAAAGAAACAGGTGGTAACAGCCGGGTTACGTAAGTATGAATCAGTGACACATATGCTACTTGAGCCTCAGGAAGTAACCATTGAAATGTATCATAATTTATTGGATATTATTCAAGCGGAACTAGCCCCTCATATGCGACGCCTGGCGAAATTAAAGCAACGAGAGTTTGGCCTCGATCAAATGCTCTTTTGTGATCTAAAAGCACCTCTTGATCCAGAGTACAATCCACAGACCACATATGCCGACGCCAGCAAGGAGATTTTGACAGCCCTACAAATATTGGGACCCGAGTATCATGAGTTTATGGAGAAAGGGCTGTCACAAAGATGGGTTGATTTAGCCGATAATGTAGGGAAATCGACAGGTGCGTTTTGTGCTAGCCCCTATGGTGTCCATCCCTTTATCTTAGTAACATGGACAGATACCATGCGTGGTGCCTTTATTCTGGCCCATGAATTGGGACATGCTGGTCATTTTAGTATGGCTAGTCGGTATCAACGCCTTACTAATCTACGGTGCTCACTCTATTGCGTGGAAGCACCATCGACCATGAATGAGTTGCTGTTCGGCCAATATGTGCTAGCAAAGTCTGATGATCCCCGCCTAAAGCGGTGGGTAATCCAGCAGAGCTTAGGCACCTACTACCATAACTATGTAACCCACTTGTTAGAAGCGGAATTTCAACGACGCGTTTATGCCCAAGCGGAAGCTGGTAAACCCTTAACGGCTAGTGTGTTCTCGCAACTAAAGGGTGAAGTGCTTGGCGACTTCTGGGGGGACGCAGTGGTCATTGATGAAGTTGCGCAAATGACGTGGATGCGTCAACCTCACTACTATATGGGACTGTATCCATATACATACTCTGCAGGTCTAACAGCGGCTACTGCTTGTGCTCAATTATTTCAAGCGGAGGGACAACCGGCTGTAGATCGCTGGTTGGAAATGCTAAAATCCGGAGGAACCCTCAAGCCTCTAGATCTGTTTAAAGTCGCAGGTGTGGATATGTCCACTCCCGATCCAATTCGCAAAGCTGTAGCGCATGTGGGATCCTTAGTCGATCGGTTAGAGAGAAGTTTCGTTTAAGATTATTTAAGATCACAGCTTGAATAACTAAACGAGATATGGTAGTATTAAGAGAAATATACGTGCAACGTGCTTTGAAAGAATTCAGGTTAGAGATTATGGTTACAATCCAGAGAGCAGATCGGGGGTGCGAGATCTGCAGCACATAATTTTGAAATTACAATTCTGGAGCACAGGAGTTTTCCCGGCAGCCAACCGTTATCTTGGTCTAAGTCACGCCATCTGTTTGTGCGTGTGAATTAAGGTGGTACCACGGGTTTTCTCGTCCTTAGCTGGAGAGGAAACCCGTTTTTCCATATTGGAAGGTTTTCCCAATTTATACAAAGGAGTCGTGACAGGATGGGTAATGTATTCGATACTTTAACAGAGCGCGGATTTGTTGAACAGACCACTCATGATACAGAAATTCGTGAGTTGCTTGATAAGGAAAAGGTGACTTTCTACATTGGATTTGATCCGACAGCAGATAGCTTAACAGCAGGTCATTTCTTAACAGTAATGGCCATGGTTCATATGCAAAGAGCAGGTCATCGCCCCATCGCTTTAGTGGGTGGTGGGACAGGGATGATTGGCGATCCTACCGGAAAAACTGACATGCGCAAGATGATG
>SKHL01000286.1 GCA_007116995.1 Limnochordia bacterium | reverse complement strand
TGTTGTTTCTATGGATTAATCATGAAGTAGCAATAACAGAGCCTTGTGACTGGTTGCAACTCCGCCTTAGACGGAAATAAAAAATTAGACCAGAGATAACTGGTCTTAATAAAAGAATCAAGTACTTCTCGCATTCGTGAAAGGCCCATCGATATTAATGTGATTAAAGCTAGATCCTGATTCGGCTTGCTAATGACGGTCGCGGTGTAGGTCATAAAGGATCTTCTCTAGGTACCACTGTTCAGTATGATTGGGAAACTTCTGACGAACCCTGTTTAACTGGCGCTCTAATATTTGGTCCGCTTCTTCGGGTTGCAGGCGAAGTTCATGACGATATTGACTTCTTAATTTGGCGACCTTGGCTTGTGGAGTGCGTGCTCGATAGACATATACCGCGATCAAGAGACTGAGTATGATAATACTAAGATAGAGAACAGGCATGGTCTCCCTCCTTTTCTTCTGAAACTCTCTATTCTAGCCGGAGCAACTGAAGACTTGGTAGGTACCATGTTCCATGTTCTACCGAGTCTTGTTGCTCTAAGGCCAGGTAGGCTAGGGTGTGTTCATCCAACCAAATAGGGTCATACCCTTTAGCCAGATCCTTAATATGTTTTGAGCTAGGATTTACTAAGGCTACAGTCGATACTTCATAGCGTCCTAATAAGTTATGGGCATCGCTAATGGCTGCAATCTCACCGGCTGGTGACCACTGAAAGTGAGTGGCTCGTGCCAATGTTGTCAGCTGGTTTGTTGCTGCATCATAGGCCTGCAATTGGTTATGCTTATTAATTAGTAGTAAGATATCTTCCGATGGAGAGAACTGGGCATAGCCTTGATCTATATGGGCCACCCGTTCCCAACGGTTAGATGCAAGATGACCAACAAATAGATCCCGCTCTGTACCGAAGCTATCTCCTATCACAAAAATATAATTGCCTGATGGTGAAATTCCAACACCATCTGCAGGTCGAATGCTAGCTGGTGGGCCATCCATCAACTTATTACTTCGTTTGGTAGGTAGATGGATTTCCCAAACAGAGTTATCGTTCATATAAATCAAAATGGTTTCTCTATCAATCCAGGAGCTGGCCACAGTTCTCAGTGGCAGTTCGTAAACCTCTTGCCAGCGGTCCCGGTTTATCCATAGGAGTTGGCCTGTTATAAATTGGTAGACTAGATTATTAGTAATGAGTAAGCTACCATCAGGGTGTAGGCTCAATCGGTCCACAATGGGCAATTTTAACGTTTGAATACTACCAGTAATCATCTGGTATGTAGCCATGTGTCGGTTATCCATCCGGTTGGCAGCATAGGTATAAATTAACTGATTGGCCTTTCTAGACCAGCCTAGCAAGGAGACAGCAGGATAGCTCAGACGATTTGTTAAGGGCTGGTCTTCATGAACTCTAATGTCACGGATATCCTTATCTGCTAAGGAGTAAGCGCCACCATAGTTAGGGCGACCAATAAAGGTAAGAGTCGTTTGTGTTTGATTTGCTGTTCGGCTTGCGGGTATGAAATCCCAGCCTACTTTCGTGGCAGTTACACTCGTCATACCAGTGACTCCTTGAATGGTGAAAGTTCCGGTTTCATCTGTGCTAACTAGACCGGTCCCCTCAAGGTAGAGGGTGACTCCTTGGATCCCTTCACCATGGGGAGTCTGTACAGTACCGCGAACTGTATATGTATCAGGTCGTGAACACCCAGCAATCAGTAAACTGACCAAAATCGTGCCAAGATATAACCAATTTCTCATGGATTGTACCTCCCGTGTCATGGATCTTTGGGTATAGAGATTCTATTTCTGATCTAAAGCATATACATTTCTCATCTCCTATCTTAATAGCAGAAGACGAATACAATCATATACGCCTTCTCCTAGCGTTAGTTATCGGAGGAGTATATGTCTATGACACTATACTTGTGGATCAAGCAAGTCACGCAAACCATCACCGAGTAAATTAAGACCTAATACAGATAAAACAATGAAAAATCCCGGATACAGGCCAATCCAGGGTGCAATCGGCAAATAGTTACGAGCGTCGCTGACCATGCCACCAAGACTAGGCATTGGTGCTTGAATTCCTACTCCAAGGAAGCTAAGGGCTGCTTCGGCTAAAATAGCAGCGGCAAAGGAAAAGGTAGCTTGTACAATAATGCTGGGGATACAGTTTGGTAGAATATGGCGTAGTAGAATATGCACATCCTTAGCACCTGTGGCCCGTGCTGCCTCGATAAAGCCTAGTTGCTTGACATTAATGACAATGCTGCGAACAATGCGGGCCATTCGGGGAAAGTAGGCAAAACTTATGGCAAATATGAGCACAGATTGG
Source organism: Limnochordia bacterium (assembly GCA_007116995.1). Classification (GTDB taxonomy): domain Bacteria; phylum Bacillota; class Limnochordia; order Darwinibacteriales; family DTU012; genus CSBR16-202. The sequence continues at coordinate 7,370 of SKHL01000286.1, read as the reverse complement.
CCAGAACCCCAGATGGCTGCTAGAGTAACAGCTAAAATTATCTCTGGAAAGGCCATCCATCCATCAAGAACGCGCATAATTACTCGGTCGATCCCGGGATAGAACCCGGACAGAAGACCAACAGAAATTCCTGACACTACTGTTAAGATAACCACTGCAAATCCAATTCGAAGGGAGGAGCGAGCCCCATAGAGCACCCTTGTAAACACGTCTCGTCCAAATTCATCGGTTCCCATAATATGGGTACGAGAAGGAGCTTGTAGACGATCCCGGGGACGGATAGCTGTTGCTTCATAGGTACTAAGTATGGGAGCAAATATAGCTAATACCGCAATGAAGAGGACAAGTGCACCCCCAACGACTAGATATGGGTGTAAACGAAGCATTTTCATGTTAACCCCTCTATTCCATTTTCACTCTAGGATCTAACAGAGCATAACTAATATCAATTACTAGATTGATGAGTACGTAGATTAAGGCTATAAAGATAATGGATCCTTGAATGAGGGGATAGTCTCTGCGCATGATCGCAGTAATCGCAAGCGCACCAGTTCCAGGTATACTATATACCGTTTCAATAATCCATGTCCCAGCTAAGAGTTGGGAAAAGCTAGAGCCAAGTATCGTTACGATGGGAATAGATGCATTACGCAAGGCGTGCTTACCTAAGATACGATAACGCTGTAACCCTTTGGCCTTAGCCGTTCGAACATAGTCTTGGGTGAGCACGTCCAGCATAGCGCTGCGGGTAATACGAGCCAATAGAGCACTTTGCATCACACCAATACTTATACTTGGTAAAACCAGATAGCGTAAGGAACTAAATCCGGCTTCGCCAATGGACTGATAGCCGGCTACAGGGAACCAGCCTAATGTAACGCTAAACAGTAGCATCAAACTGATCGCCAACCAGAAGCTTGGAATACTTACTCCACCAATGGCCAGGAATACAGCTATCTGATCAAGGATACGTCGATGGTTTGATGCGGCTAATACTCCGAGGGGGATACCAATTAATACTGCGATGGTCTGTCCTAGAATGGCTAATACTATTGTGGGTTCCATTCTGGTGTAGATTGCTTGGGTTACAGGCACGTGTAAAAACAGAGACTGCCCCAAATCACCCCGCAGTAGTCGTGTCACCCAGAGAAAGAAGCGAACATATAAAGGTTTATCCCATCCTAATTCGGATCGTAGCTGAGCCACCTGTATTTCCGAAGCAAAGTCTCCCAAAATCAGTCGCACAGGATCGCCAGGTATAACATTGGTAATGAAAAAAGTTGTGACAGCGACGATAAATAGGATAGGGATCACCAATAGGATTCGGCGGATAATGTAGGCAGTCATAACACACCCCGGTTACTTCTCTAACCACACATTAAAAAACGTTGGGAAGGCAAAATTACTATAGCCTTTTAGACGTTCATGTGCGATTCGTAGTTGTTTATAATCATAGAGCTTTACATAAGGAACATATTCATAGAAGGCATCGTGCCAGCTCTCTACAATGGCATACCGGGTCTCATAATCTGTTTCTCGCAACATTTTCTCAAAAACTCCATCCATATACCGGGAATGCTCGTCATCCCATTGACCAATCCATTTGTTTGTTCCCATCCAAGCTCCATAAACCTGGGGATCAGGATCTGGCGAGAAGAATTGGGACAGATGCAAATGGTAGCCGTCTGGTCGAGCCCGTTGCTCTACAACAGTAGCTCGATCATATAACCGGACATCTACATTGAAACCCACTCTTTCTAATTGATTCTTAAGCACTATGGCACTTTTGCTTTCAATATCATCTTCTCGACTGTTGAGTATAATAATGGGTTCGCCTGTATAGTCTGATTGTGATAATAGAGCGTTAGCTGCTGCTATGTCAAAGTGATTATAAGCTCCAGCTCCAGCATGAGGTACATGCCAAATATGGCCTGGTGGAAACAGAGAAGGATTAAGGAACCAAAACTCTGGATCACCAACCACTATCAGACCAAGTTCTTCTAAATCTAATGCATGAAGTAAAGCCTGCCTGGCATAGTTGTTATCAAAGGGAGGGTTGCCCATATTCACGATGATGAAGGCTTGCCGATAGGGACTGACTATATAAGTTTGAATTCTGTTATTACGCTGGAATATTGGTAGCTGATCCCTTGGTGCTGCATCTGCAAAACTATATTCTCCTGTGGTCACACCAGCGACACGTACGGATTGCTCTGTAACGATCCGAAAGATTAACTCATCTACATATACTTCTTTGCGGCCTGAGTAACCAAAGGAGTCACCGGTTACCGCCTGATACCCGTCGAATCGCTTTAGTTTTATGTATTGATCGGAAACCCAGCTGACAAAGGAAAAAGGGCCTGTGCCGATAAATTCAGTCATAGTCCCATCGCCATATTTCTCTATAAGTGACTTCGGTTTGATTACAAATTTTTGGTTGGCTACAGGCGACGCCAAAAAATATAAGAATGGTGCATAGGGTTCATGAAAGGCCACACTAAAGCTATGTGTGCCAGTAATCTGGATTTCTTTCACGTAGGGAGCGATATTTCGTCCTGCACCGTTATTCTGCAAATATCTTCGGAAGGAGGCATAGGCATCTTCCGCTGTCATCTCGGTACCATCATGAAAGGATACTCCCTTTCGTAGAGTAAACTCATAAAAGGATCCGTCTTCGTTCTGGCTATAACTCTCTGCTAGATGAGGTATGGGCCGATAGGATTGATCTACCTCAAACAACCCCTCAAAGACATGAAACATAATCACACCCACATTTGAGTCTGTGGTTTTGTCTGTATCGAGATGGGGAGGAGTTAAGGGATGGGCTACAACGAGGCTGCCTCCATATTGGGGTTCCTCTGTCTGAGCAAAAGAACTGTTACTGCAGAGAATAACTGTAAATGTAATTATTAGGATTATTTTTATTATATTCTTCATTACTACGCCACCTTTTTGGGATGGATTGCCATCCGTCTCTTTCCTTAAATAATTCTTTCTACTAATAGATAATACCTGCCAATAACCAGATCTTTCAAAGAAAACTTCCGTAAATAATAGTGAAGGGTAAGAATAGAGATGAGGGTTTGTCTGTGGAAGTGTCCGTATCACAATGGCATACATTACCCTGATCCCAATAGTGGCAGTTACTAATACTACAGTAAATGTTAGACATGAAAGTCCTCCTTTTATCAAGTATTACCATTATTATCGACCTCCTCGCAGTAAATTAATGCTGATAAATAATGGTGGAGTGAGAGGAGCAAGCTTTGATCATTTTTTTGGAAAGATGCCTAAATTGTAGGGATTATCTATGGTCATTGTAGAATACTCTTATGTAGAGCTATGTTTAGTCAGTACAGGAGGTAGTGAGAATGGCGATTTTAGTGACAGGTGGTGCCGGCTATATTGGTAGCCATACCTGTGTAGAGCTACTTAATGCTGGGTATGAGATTATTGTGTTGGATAACCTCTCTAACAGCAAGATCATCTCCTTAGATCGAGTTAAGGAGATAACCGGGAAGAATTTTCCCTTTTACAAGGTTGATTTATTGGATCAGGTCGGAGTTGAGACTGTCTTTGCGGAGAATAGCATTGATGCGGTCATCCACTTTGCTGGTCTCAAGGCCGTTGGTGAGTCCGTGGAGGCACCTCTAAGATACTACCATAATAATGTAACAGGTACATTAGTTCTTTGTCAGACTATGCAAGCGTTTAATGTGAAGCATATTGTGTTTAGCTCATCGGCTACGGTCTACGGTATACCCGAACGAGTACCTATTTCAGAAGATTTCCCCTTAGCTGCTACGAATCCGTATGGAAGTACGAAGTTGATGATTGAACAAATACTCCGTGATGCGGCTGTAGCCCATGGGGATTGGAGCATTGCCTTACTCCGTTACTTTAATCCAATAGGCGCACATAAGAGTGGGAGAATTGGAGAAGATCCTAACGGAATACCTAATAATCTCATGCCTTTTATTACCCAGGTAGCGGTGGGTAAACTAGAAAAATTACGAGTGTTTGGTGACGACTATCCAACAGTGGATGGAACGGGTGTGCGCGATTACATTCATGTAGTGGATCTAGCTGTTGGGCATCTAAAAGCACTGAGAAAGATCCTTTCCACAACCGGAGTGGATGCCTATAATCTGGGAACGGGCCAAGGGTGCAGTGTATTAGAGATGAGGGCTGCTTTTGAAAAAGCGTCTGGAAAGAAAATCCCTTATACTATTTCCCCATGTCGACCAGGTGATATTGCTGCTTGCTATGCCAATTCAGCGAAAGCCAGTCAAGAATTAGGTTGGCAAGCTGCGAGGGATCTGCAAGAGATGTGTGAGGATTCCTGGCGTTGGCAGTCCCAAAACCCTAATGGATATGAGGAATAGGGAGGAACTTATATTCATGGATATGCTCAAAACAAAGACGGACTCAACGAGCCCGTCTTAGATAGTCCAGTCCTTCTAACTACTGACTTTCAAAGGTGTCTGGGAGGCCAAGAATATAAAACTCTCGTAAAAGCCAACTCAGACAGGATTGGAGACTATCGGTAGGAACCTGTAAAATTTTCTTTTCACCTTGACGAATCATTAGAACAGAGCTGTCTCCCATGTTAAGCCAGCTAACTAGGATTAATCCTTGTTTAGATGGCATGATTGTGAGGATAGTTTCATTTAAGTGGGATGGACTAGAAACGTTCTCTATACCCACAAGAATACAGTCTATAAATTCTCCTACTTCTTTCTCTGTAAGCATTATCGCTTCAGCATCCATGTCCTCGAAGGGATTTCTTTTTAAGATAAACCAATCCTCTGTGTTATACTCATGGTAAAAGCCAACCTTAAAGCTATGTTCTCCCCACGCACTGATTAATTCCATTCTCGGTTCCCCCCCTGTACGTAATCTAACACATCAATAAAGGGAATGCTATCTTTATTGTAGTAGACTGACGTCTTTATTTTGATAATAAGTATTATTAAAAATAATTATAACTGAATTAGTTTGTTTTGTAAAGCGAATTCTGAAATAAGTGTCTTAAAGTAATTGACGAACTAGAACCTGATCTGATAACCTGAAGATGCAGTTGATCATCAGATGATCCCTAATCTGGGAAAAGGAGAATAGTCATGCAGATTGAATTGTTGAAAAAGGACTTCCGTAAGTTGTTAGAGGTATTCTACATAGCAGACTGGGTATTAACAGCGTTTCGTACGTCTGGTGACGAGGAACCATATCTTCAAGAATACTCGGCCATAGAGCAGAAGATCTTCACTCTTGCCAAGGACTACGGCTATGCCGATTTTGTGGAGCTAGATAAGGAATCCGGTCTATATCATCCAACTCGAATCTATGAAGACTCTATGGAAGGTGAGCATGGTTCGATTAAGTACCTTAAGGAATTTGAAACTGATTTATTTTGGGATGAGCTCAGCCAACGCTTAGCAAGAAGAGACATCGTGGAGCAATTAGGGAAGGATAGATTTATGCAGATGGACCCCTTTGAACGGTTTCAGGTAATCGAAGAGTTAGCGGAGAAATACACACAAGAATTCTTAGATAATGGGTTGGAGCATATTCGGATTTGTCTAGATGAGAATTAATAAGCCGAGCTTGCATGCGCGGATCTGGTCTGCCCACTAAATCATATTGGGGATCTGTCATTAGATGCATAAGTGATGGAAGATGCTAATTAGTACTGCCAAGCTAACTTAAATAGATAAACAGAGCTACTCTATCACGAGTAGCTCTGTTGCTTAGCTCTTATTATTCTTACTCCATTTGTTGCGAGGTCGAGAACTGCGGTGTTTTTTTCTTGGATAGAAATCTTTCGGCTTGTTACGATCATTACGTTGGTTCCTGGATTGGCTGGAGCGTAACGGCTTTTCTTCGGTTAAACGAACGGGTGTGGTGTTAGGTTCTTTGGTGAGTAGCTTTAAAGCTGCTGATAGTAGGGAGACCGAATCTCCTTGGTCTAGTAAGCTTTCTGCTGTACTCCTGTATTGGGAACTGGCTTCGTCTTCAACCGCTCTTAGTAGTCTTTCAACGGTCACTTGTTGCTGACCAATTAAGGCTTCGTGAAGTGAAGGGGCCGGTTGGCGTTGGATCTTTCGCTTGGTCAACTGTTCAATTAAGCGTAGATGGGGCAATTCTCTCGGTGTTATGAAGGTAATTGCTTCCCCGCTACGTCCAGCCCGTCCTGTTCTCCCGATTCGGTGTACATAACTCTCTGGATCTTGTGGTATATCAAAATTATAGACATGAGTGACTCCTCCTATATCTAGACCACGAGCCGCCACATCGGTTGCAACTAAGATTTCCACAATACCTGATCGAAACTGGTTCATAACGCTATCTCGTTTTCCCTGGGTAAGATCGCCATGAATTCCTTCGGCTGAATAGCCTCGTTTATTTAGAGCTTCAGCTAGTTCATCGACTCTACGTTTTGTCCGACCAAAGACGATAGCACTAGCCGGGGAGTGCATATCCAGTAAGTTACAGAGAGTATCGAATTTCTTATTCTCTGTAACCTCAACGTAGTGCTGATCTGTATTCGCTAGTGTTACTTCCTTCGGTGCGACACGAATAATCTCTGGATTTCTCATAAACCGATGGGCTAATTCTTGAATCGGTCTGGGCATCGTAGCAGAAAAAAGTAATGTTTGTCGTTCGGATGGAACTTCTTTAAGAATAGTTTCGATGTCTTCAAGAAAACCCATATTCAGCATTTCATCGGCTTCGTCTAATACTACCATTTTTATGGCATGCAAGCGAATTGTGCGACGACGCATGTGATCCATAATTCGTCCTGGTGTGCCCACAATGATTTGGGGCCGTCTGGCTAATGCCTTGATTTGACGACGAATGTCTTGGCCTCCGTAGATGGGTAAGCAGTGCATTTGTTTAAATGAGGCAATTTTATTTAATTCCTCTCCCACTTGGACTGCTAATTCACGGGTTGGAGTGACGACTAACCCTTGAGTAGCATTTTCTCCAGAGACTAGATTCTCCATCATCGGAATTCCAAAGGCTACAGTTTTCCCTGTTCCCGTCGGGGCCTGTCCGATTAGGTCTCGACCTGCAAGCCCTAAGGGGATGGTTTGGGCTTGAATAGGGGTAGCCTCTTCGAAACCTAGCTTGTTGATAGCTTTTAACGTCTGCTCGCTGAGATTCAGCTGATTAAATGTGGTCAATTGTTGTTCTCCTTTATAATAAAGTTATTTAGCCTTATACGAACAAAAGCATTCTCAAAAAACAGAATGCTCCTTTAAACTATTTTTAATGTCGCATTATGTAACCGAGAATAGTACCGTCGTTAGACGGGTGTTATCATAACACATTATGTGTTCTAAAACAAGGAGCTATATAGGAAGTTT
>SKHL01000272.1 GCA_007116995.1 Limnochordia bacterium | reverse complement strand
GTCAGCTGAGTTTGATACAAACAGACCAAGCGTTGATATGTTTTGGCGCACGCCCGATGGCCGGGAGATTCGTTTAGGGTCTCATATAGTTGGAACCAATGAAACCATACGCGTCTCCCAAGATACTGCTCTATTAAGAAGATTGCGGACGCGAAATGTGGAGCTAGGTTTATTCGGTATTCCAGAGTCAGACTTCGTATCCCCAGCGAGTGGCCGATATGAGCTGGTAGTTCAGGGATTAACATTTGAAGAACATTCGACTATTTCTGCTCGTTTAGTGGTTTATGGACAGGTACATGGATTAGCTGGTACAGATCATCGACGCCGTGACATAATGGTGGCCTTGTTATGGGGGACACCAGTTGCATTAGCTTTTGGACTATTGGCTGCTGTGGGGACGTCTGTTAGCACGATGTTTATTGCTGCATTTGGTGTATGGTATGGTAAATGGATTGATGGTTTGATTCAGCGGATTACAGAAACGAATATGATCTTACCAATCTTACCAATTCTGATTATGATCGGAACCATGTACTCCCGTAGTATCTGGTATATTCTAGGAGCTGTAATCTTACTGAGCATTTTTAGTGCTGGCATTAAAAGCTATCGAGCAATGTTCTTGCAGGTAAAAGAAGCACCCTATATAGAAGCGGCTCGAGCTTATGGAGCAAGCAATGCACGCATTGTTATTCGCTACATGATTCCGAAAATCGTGCCTGTGTTAGTACCTGGTTTTGTGGTATTAATTCCTTCCTATGTTTTTCTGGAGGCGACTCTAGCATTACTTGGACTTGGCGATCCGATTTTACCCACCTGGGGTAAGATATTAAATGATGCCAACGCCAATGGTGCACTTCACAATGGGCACTATTATTGGGTATTATTACCATCTTTCTTATTAATGCTAACCGGTTTGGGCTTTTCGATGGTAGGGTTTGCCCTTGACCGTATCTTCAACCCTAGGTTAAGGGGGATGTAAAACAATGGGCGATCAACAATTTTTACAAATTAATAATTTAAAGTTAACTTTTCGTGTGAATGTGGGAGAAGTACTAGCTGTAGATGGTGTTAGTTTTGGCTTAGCCAAGGGACGTACCTTAGTAATTATTGGTGAGTCGGGCTGTGGTAAAAGTTCCTTGATTCGAGGTATTTTACGATTGTTACCCAATAACGTACATACCTACTCAGGGAATGTAATGCTAGATGGCGTAGATGTGATGAAGTATACCGATGAACGGTTTCGTCAGGAAGTCCGATGGCTACAGATGTCTTTTGTGCCGCAAGCGGCCATGAATGCGTTAAATCCCGTCATTCGCATTGAAGACCAAGTGGCAGAGCCTTTATTACTTCATAAACTGGCAAAATCCAAACAGGAAGCGCTTGAGGGGGCCCGTGAAGTTTTCCGGTTAGTCGGGGTCCCTCTGGATTTTCTAGCTCGTTATCCATTTGAGTTAAGTGGAGGTATGCGCCAGCGGGTGGCGATTGCAACAGCTCTGGTGACCAGTCCATCCTTGGTGGTTTTAGATGAACCAACTTCTGCATTGGATGTATTGACCCAAGCTAGTGTCATGAATGTATTGAAGAAGATAAAACAAGAGCTAGACTCTACGTTTATTCTAATTACTCATGACATTGCTATATCCAGTGAATTGGCTGATGATGTGGGAGTGATGTATGCCGGTCAATTAGTTGAATTATCGGACGCAAATCGGTTTTATAGTAGTCCACTCCATCCCTATTCGCAGAAGCTAATGGCTAGTGTGCCCACATTGCGACAGAAGAAGGAGTTAGAGTTTATCCCCGGGCAACCACCGAGTCTATATAAGCCACCTACTGGATGTCGTTTTGCTAAGCGATGTAGTAAGGTTTTCGGGAAGTGTTCGAAAGAACCTCCTGAGATAAATATGGGTGATGGACGACGGGTAAAATGCTGGCTCTATGAATAATGAGAGGTGACGATGATGCAAACAAGTGCACTTCGGTCTGAAGAGCAGGTAGAAAACGATGTATTGTTATCGGTAAAGGATTTGCATACTTGGTTTGAATTGCGGCGCCTTGGATTTATTCGTGTGGGCCATGTTCGAGCGGTAGATGGTGTGGACTTTGAACTGAATCGCAACGAGGCTATTGCAATTGTGGGGGAGAGCGGATGCGGTAAGAGCTCACTGATTCGAACCATATTAGGACTAAACCATCCAACTAAGGGTGAGGTTTCTTTCGACGGACGCAGTGTAAGCACGGCTGAGAGTTATGGCAAGGCAGATCTAAAGTGGTACCGCTCACAAGTTGGATTTGTGCAACAAGATCCCTATGGAGCATTACCTCCATTTATGACCATACGACAGATCTTAGATGAGCCAATGATCGTTAATGGTGTCAGGGATCCAAAGGATCGAGAAGCTCGAATGCGACAAGCCATGTTGGATTTAAAGTTAACTCCGGTGGACGACTACCTTGGTAAGTTTCCACATATGCTAAGTGGAGGGCAACAGCAGCGAGTTGTGATCGCGCGATCTATGATTTTGCAACCAAAAAT
>SKHL01000114.1 GCA_007116995.1 Limnochordia bacterium | reverse complement strand
GTGTCGTTATTGTGACGTAAAGGCCCGATTTGTACGTTTTCCTCGTTGTTAGACGGGATAATACTATCAACATTTGTTGTGTCGTTATTGTGACGTAAAGGCCCAATCTGTACGTTTTCCTCGTTGTTAGACGGGAATACACTATCAACATTTGTTGTGTCGTTATTGTGACGTAAAGGTCCGTTCTGTACGTATTCCCTGTTGTTAGACACACCAATACTATTAATACTTATTGTGCTATCACGGCCAACTAAAGGATAAACTGACTCGTTATGGATATTCCTAGAATCCAATATTGTGCCCATGTCTATCTCTAAATCCTCTGTTCGGGTTAACATGCTACTAGTAGTGTTAGGCAATTTAGCCGTGGCAGGATTTTGGTTATCCTCTAGTTTAACCTGATGTGCGTTTTTCCTAAAAATTCTAGTCAATGACTCAGAATTCACTGTCAATCTATGGTAGTTACTCTGTTCCGATGGTTCTTGGTGGCTAGTGCTGATCATTGAAGTCTGCAAAAACAAGGCAAAACCAAACTGATCGTCTGTTGACTCTTGTTTATCCTTCGTTCGTGGAAGAAGATGATCTTCACCAATAAAAGCAGCTATTTCCATTTTTATCACCTCCTTTCAAATTTCGTAACGCTTCCTTACTTGAATCTGCTACTTAGAGAAGCCGCTAACTCCGGTGGTAATGTGGCTAGGATCTCGGAAGCGGTTTGCGAATCCATGGAAACCAACACCTTAAAAAGGAGTTCTTCATCTAGCAATTGAAGGATACGAACCGCTTCAGCAGGCTGCATTTCAGTATAGAGTTCAGCTAAGCGCTGTACATTGGCCGCATCAGCCTGGTTTTTTTCTATCAATTCTGATTGACGACGAAGCCTAGCTTCCCAATCCTGTAATCGGTCCAGCTCCCTTGCTTGTTCTTGTTCAGTTTGTGCAAGCGCTGCCCAGGCCTGATCTAGTTCCTCTTGTTTGCTTGTAAATAGCACCTCATATTCCCTGCCATACATATATGTGTCTACATGAGGAGCCAACCAACTGGTTGTACCAGCCATGCGGATTAGGGCTTGTTGAGGTTGGATTACACCCGTAATGGTAAATACCACACTGGCAGCTAGTATTGCTAGAATTAAAGCTAAGATGACTAACATCCACTTACCCAATGGTACTCCTCCTTATATCTTTGGTGAGGAATTACGTAATTCATCTATCAAATTTTGCGCTTTCTGTAACTCTTCAACCGTAAATAATTCTTTTTCTTTCTCTTCTAATTTTGCGAGAATTTCATTTTCCTGCTTGGCAAGAGTCCAGTTGCTTCTGGCCTCAACCTCTGTTTCTTCAGCTGATGCCACTGTATGTGCTTGCTCTATTAGCTGTGCATCAATTCGTTGAAGATATTGATACATTGCTGTCCGTATGGAGATATCCATTTGTGAATAGCCATATGTAAGCACGGATTGTTTCTTCTGCTCTAACTCCTGCAGATACCCTTGTTCAGCTAATACTTGGTTATGAGCTGCAACCCAGAGATTTTTAGCTTGTTCTTCTAGCAGTTCTTTTACTCTACTTACTCGTGCTAATCGAAATTGAAACTGAGCCACATTTCATACCTCCGTTATAGGAAGGGTAAAAAGTCCCTTTCGTTTTGTAGTCGTCCTTCTTTAAAGGAGAAACCTAACTTTCTAATATGATCACAAAACGTATAGTTGCTAAATCATAACGGTGGAGTTTCACATTGGTTGATCGCCTGCTCCAGGGAGGATAATGTACATTCCCACGTCGTGGGTTCGTTAACCCCTTGTTGCAGAAAGCAATTGATCTGATCGATACTAGCTATGGCTTGATCGATGTTTGGATTAGACCCCTTGACATACGCGCCAATATTAATGAGATCCTCTGCATTACGATAGGTGGCCACTCGGGATTTTAACACGCCAGCGAGGTTCTGATGATTTTGCTCTGTAATACTTGTCATTACACGGCTTACACTTGCCAAAACATCAATGGCTGGAAAGTGCTGGGCTTCGGCTAGACTACGCGATAGGACAATGTGCCCATCAAGAATACCTCTGACTGTGTCCGTAATCGGTTCATTCATGTCATCTCCATCGACAAGTACTGTATAAAAAGCTGTGATGGTACCTGTTTTCCCGGGTCCAGTTCGTTCAAGGAGTTTTGGCAATAACGAAAATACTGATGGTGGATAACCCCTTGTAGCAGGTGGCTCTCCAATGGATAGACCTATCTCCCGCTGAGCAGCGGCAAATCGAGTCACAGAATCCATCATGAATAGAACATCATTATGTTGATCCCGGAAGTATTCAGCAATGGACGTTGCCACCATGGCCCCCCGTAAGCGGACAAGTGCTGGTTGGTCTGAGGTAGCAACTACGACAACCGATCGGCTTAGTCCGTCAGCACCTAGCTCTGCCTCAATAAATTCACGGACTTCTCGTCCTCGTTCACCAATCAATGCAATAACGTTGATGTCAGCTGTTGTGTTACGAGCCATCATGCCTAACAGGGTACTTTTACCCACTCCACTACC
>SKHL01000049.1 GCA_007116995.1 Limnochordia bacterium | reverse complement strand
CAGCTATTAGAACTAAATCTGCAGGGTAGGATCGTTGATCGGTCTTTATCTCACTCACCCATTCATTTCCGCAAATCTGCGAGACACTCTCGTTTAGATGAACCTGGATCCCATATTTACTAGCTTCTTCTTCAATATATTGACTCATATCCTGATCAAAGCTGGCACCGAGACTGTCGCTACGCTGGATAAGTCGCACCTTTTTACCTAATTTGCTGAGGCTCTCGGCCACTTCTAAGCCAATGTATCCACCGCCAATAATCGCAATCGTCTCTCTATCCTTCAACTCCTGAATAAATCCCTCTGCATCGGGAATGGTTTTGAGAACATGAACGCCTCCAAGATCAACCCCAGGCCAGTTAGGGATTATTGGACTTGCTCCGCTGGCGATTAGAAGCTTATCATAGTCGACAGAAAATGATCTATTTTCATCCAACTTTATGCCTGTGACTTGTTTCTTATCAGGGTCAATCGATGTCACATGGTGGAAAACTGTAGCATTAATCCCATATTTCTCTACAAAGGTCTCACGGTTACGGGCAATTAACTCATCAACAGATACCACGTCGCCACTGATTAAGTAGGGGAGGCCACATTGGGAGTAGGAGTAATAGTTCCCTTGTTCTAACACCGTAATGTGAGGAAGACTGCTATTTCGGACGATCTGCATCGCTGCACTCATTCCAGCGGCATCTCCACCAATAATAACGTATTTCATAGCACACCTCCAACAAAGTTTTAGTACAGTAATAGTGATATGTATGGGAGTAGGGTTCCCAATATATCGCTAGGAATACTAAGGGCATATATATATACGTTCATACAGTAGGCGAACGTTACACCTAGCGAATATGGTGGGTAAGGGTACAAGTTTAGATAAATGCAGGATTAAAATGTGTCACAAGGAAGTATGGTATCGCTTATTATAGCCCTCAAATATTCATTCGCTATGATTGATCTAGATCCCTGCGAGCGATATGGTGTTATTAGAAATAGTAAATACTAATGGAGAGTTTTAGGGTATACACACTATTCTGATTAGTACGCCGTTAGAGATAGTGCATATCTTGATTGAGTTTGCGAATGAGCAACTGAAAATCCATGAATAAACTGGCATAATCCTAGCCGTCTTCTGCATATATTCTAGTGGAGGGGGTCGAAAGCATGCCTAGATCTAAGAGACAAGAGAAAAATGGACCGGGTTTGTTGTTTATTGTTATTACATTAGTGGTGGTTGCCGTTGTTGGAGCTAGATTCTTTGGGTTTATGCCTGAGGGCTCGAAACAAGAACAGCCCCCTCTAGCGCCAGGGGTTGATGATTCACAACCACCGGGATTACTAGGATCACCCCAGGTTTTAATCTACCATAGTTACGCCACAGGCAATTATTCCCCTAGTGAGCAGAGTCATAGACGCGGTGGCGAACCCGGTGATATAGTGGCCGTCGGTACAGAATTAACCCTAGCACTAGAGCGTCTAGAAGTTAAAGCTATTCAAGATACCACTGTTCACGATAAACCACACTTTAGTGAAGCGTTTATCAGCTCCGGGAAAATGGTAGCAGCTGCCTTAGAGCAAAATTCAGAGATCAAGATGGTTTTAGATATTGCTCGGGATGGGCTTCAAGATAAGCCAGAGAATTATACTACGGCCAAAGTAAATGGGATCGATGTGGCTAAGATTCTGTTTGTTGTTGGTGGTAAAGATAATCCCCATTTAGATAGGAACCTAGCCTTTGCACACCAGCTTAGTGATGCTCTTGAGAAAAAATATCCTGGTGTAACCAGAGGTGTGCGAGTATTTGATATGGACTATAATGGTAAATTACACCCCCATATGATCCGAATTATGATCGGTGATTGGCAAGGCAACACCGCTGCTCAAGCAAGAGAAAGTGCTAAGTTGTTAGCAGAAATCATTGCGCCGTTAGTAAAATAAACGAATACCAATAGGAAAATAGCTTGCGAAGACAAGGCGAAGACAAAACCGCTCAGCGGAGTCCTCGCCTTTTTCATCATATCGGAACAGATGTTGTAGTTGTAATCAATATCATATTTAGCTATAATGGAACAGGAAGGATGTGAAGCAATACATGTATTTTATTCGAGTCATTCTTGCTATTGTACTAATGATCTGGTTTGCAGTACCAAGGATTAAATTACGATTATGTAAGAGTTTCATGAAAGAAGGATTGAAGGCACTTCATAGGGACCAGTATACCATCATAAAGGATGTTTATAGACAGGGGAAGAGAAGAAAAAAAGGCAATCGCGTTGATGTAATTCCTTCGCTATATGGTATTTTTGTGATATGGCATTGTCCTGTCATGATCACTGGGGTCTTGCAGGGAGAAGAGAGTGGGCAGTTATGGACACTTGGAAAATCCTTTCTAAATCCAGTGCTATCATTACAGGAATATTTAAAGCGCTTAGGTGATGCTGTGGGAAATCATCTCCCAGAGATCGATGTACCGATTGTTCCCATTCTAGTCATCTATCCCAGAGTAAAGGAGCTTCAAATCCAACGTATGCAGGATAGTCCAATTCATCT
>SKHL01000184.1 GCA_007116995.1 Limnochordia bacterium | reverse complement strand
TTGTGTAGCTGATTCCAATTGTATGGTAACTATAGAATGCAAAGGATAAAAATACTCTTTGCCCCTATCAAATATTCTAACTAACTCCTTACTGTACGCGACACTTAGACTCATCATTCTCCACGTCGTCCCACCAATATCGGAGTCAATTATATGATAAAAACTTCTAATATTAACGGCAGGATATGTGTTAGCCTCATCGGAACTATCTCTAAATTCTTTAAATTTGGCATCAAAAAATGGTCTATAAAAATACGACTTCATTGATGATATGATCTCGTGAATTTTTTTAGGTTTAAAGTTACCACCAGCAACCCATTGGAATTCCAATGAAATAGCCCTTGGTTGAGATTGTTTATAATATTTAAACGGTTCATATGCACCAGTTACAGGGACATCTAACCATTCAGCGACCTTAGTATCAGATTTAATTTCAGGAGGAAATTGAAGATTAGTTTCATTCAAAATAAAATCCTGACCTCCTCTACGCCTACCAACAATACGAGATATTTCTATGTTAACGCTACTTATTGCTTTTGCATCAGAGTTATTAAGGACGAATGTCATATGTTATTTTTTATTTACTAAAAATAACTAGTATTGGCAGAACTACCAGACTCACCACCCATAGACATTTCAAAAAGAATATTATCAAGAGTCTTAGATATTTTGCTGAGTTCTTGTCTTGTATCAGCAACAGTGAAATTACGCATTACGCCTATTAAAACATCTAGCTTACTGGCAATCACGCTACTCCTGTCGACCCCACCTTCTACAGTCACTGATATCGCCTTACTAATTTCTTCAGCCTGAATTTTAGCTGTTTTTCTGATATTATCTTCATCAGGTTCATCAGAACCACCAAGTCTAGCCATAGACGAAGCAGCATTAATCTTCATCATAGCGTTCGCTATATCATTAGCTTTATCCTCATAAGTAGTAAACCAACCAGCATTTTTCCTAAGAGCATCAACAAATATCGTGACGCCTTCTGCCATTGCTACGAATGTATCTTTAACATTACTTCCAATACTGCCGATCTGAATTATCGGTCCAACTAATTTGGATATTGACTGTCCTATAACATTAGATCTCTCTGCGATATCGCCACTGAATAACATGACCAGCCTTAACATTTTCATGGCAGTAACAAACGCAACAAGACCAGCCCCTAGCGATGCTAATCTTATAACGGCATCAAGTGGAACAGAAGCAATAGAAATTCCAATAAACGAAATAGACGCGCCTAGATTATACAAACCTTGTGCCGCCAAAGCCAATAGCGACACAGCAGCGGATAAAGTAGCAGCAAGACCGACAACAACTATTGCGACAACCGCAACTATTTTGGCCGCTGGCGCCATAGCTCCAGAAGCTGTAGAACCCAATCCTTTTATACCATTTAAAAAGACAGTAAGACCGGTTATAAAGCTACCAGCAGCAGAAACGCCAACAGTGGCGGTAGCAGCGGCAGCTTTAAATGTGAACACTCCAAGAACCATAGTCGCAACTTTTAATATTCCGACTAACGAAACCAATCCCATTACGGTAACCATCGCCCATTTGCCGACTGGATTATTTAATAAAAAAGCCACCGACTTAGCCAAAACAGCAAAGGCAGGTGCCAGAGCAGCTACGATTTCTTTAACTGACTCAAATGCCAACTTCATATTTTCATTGGCAGACTCGACAGCAGCAGCTTTGCTCTCTTGAGCAGCCGTAAAATCAGCCATCGCTTTTGAATTAGACCTCAGATATTCATCTACCGATTCAAATCCGGCCTTTTTAGCCTCTTCTAACAAACCGACATGCGCTGCCGATGACGCTTTTAATTCTTCAAAAGACACACCTAACGCCTGCGACATCGACTGCTGCGCTACTACTGGGAGATCCTTCATTATGTTATAAAAATGATGGGCATTTTTACCTAAAGCAGCCGCCTGATCGGCTAAATTAGTAGAAGCCAATGCTGATTGTAATAGAGGAGCAACTCTAAGTGGGTCTTCTATAGCCCTCGCCAGCAGGGACATCGCTTTGGCACCGTCAGCACCAAATTTTGATGCGGCGGCTGATGTAGCGCCCATAATAGAGTATAGATCTTGGGTCCCGCTAACAACCTCACCAGTGTTCGAATCAATTCTTGTGTAGGTTTCCTGTAATCTTGTAAGGTTTCTATCAAGAACACCAGCTATGACATTCATCTGGCTTGAGCTAAGTCTAAATCTCGTCTGCGCATTGACCATTGAATCAGTTACTTTTCTAGCTGTATCCATATTACCGGTCATGCCATGTAATCTTAGAGCCATAGAGGCTAACGAATCTGCTGAAACACCAGTAACTTTATTATTAATAGCAACCATTCCAATATATTCTTCTAATGCTTCTCTATTATCTCCTATAGCTGCAGTTAATCCGGTGTTCAATATTGATGTCAGGGCTGCAGAAGATTCCGCAACAGTTGTTAATTCATGTCTTCCTTCCCTCATAGCGTGGTTCAAACCTATTTGCATGTCTGCAGCGTCATAAATGCCTTTGACAAACAAATTATTAGCAGTCCT
>SKHL01000320.1 GCA_007116995.1 Limnochordia bacterium | reverse complement strand
TTATATAAATCAAAAGATTTGTATTAATTTCGATATGATGAAGCAAGTTTCCTGCGTTTGCCGTTAAGAAAGTCAGGAAATATAGAGTTGTATGGCAGATAGTGGCGTGACTTCTGAAAAAATGAGAAAAGCCGGGTGAAGGCAGATGTGTTCCTTGCACGCGGCCTCTTTACTATGTCTTCTTCTCAGACAGCTTTAACTAAATGTAAGGGAGTATAGGCCAATAACGCCCGTAGCATGAAGGCGTATAGGGGTATCTGAATGGCTTGTGTTACAATTCTAGGTATTAGGATAGGCAGTAGGGGAGCACCAAACAGTGTAACAATAAAGTAAGGTACTAGGATCACTGCTGTAATTATTTGACCTACCGCAATGGCGAATAACAAAACCCCATAGTTTAGATTGTTTCTTAATGCAACCACAATCAATCCAGGAATGAAACCGGTCAAAAAGGATGTTAGGGTAAAGTGGGGCATATATGCACCCATTGGGTTGATCATGTAACCAAGAACATCTGCTAGTGCACCAACAATGCCTCCGGCTAACGGACCAAAAGTTACACTTGCTAAGATGATGGGTAGACCACCTAAGCCGATCCGAACACCTTCGACACCGCCTAAAGGAACACGAATGCTCAGAATTCGTGTCAGCACAATGCTGAGTGAGATAAGTAATGCCATATAGACTATTTCCCGGGTAGTAAACTTTTTCAAAATCGCACCTCCTCTCTCTTTGGGGGCAGATGCCTGTAGCCAAAGAGAAAGGACTCTTTGGTGCCAGCGGACGCGATGGTCATACCGCAGCTCTCCATAAGCATTTCGTCTTTGGGCAACGTCCCATCCCAAAGCACTCACCACAGACCTTGTTCGGAAATACTTAACCTATTGGAACTGATTTTGATTCCGAAATAAAATCTGCAAAACGCATGCCATCTACTCTACCACGATTTAGGTCAATTGTAGCAAACAGAGGGTTGATTTGCAATAAAGATAATGTAAAGATATGTTAGTGAACTACCCACCACTTTCGCTGACGCTCGCACCTCCTGGAGTCCGCTGATAGAACCCATCGACGTTTTGCTATATATTTTTCAGTATTATGCCGATAGTATTGAATACTGATACGAAAGGAAAATAGCTGCTAGATGGCGAAGAAAAGGGGAGATCATGAAACAAGTTTCAGCACGATTTGTGATTGCGTGTCAACAGATCAGTGTCTGTCTGAATGGTTTTACTACGAAGAAGCATGTGGACATGGTCTGTGAATGGATTTTAGATATATTTTCACAGGATGGAAGGGTTTTCGTTTTTTATGGATAAATAAAGCTAAGAATCAGATATTAGTTTGACAACGAAAAGAGGGGTTAATTAAATGTATAAGTTTTTACACACACGGGTGCGAGTAAGTGATTTAGATCGCTCAATTAATTGGTATATGGAGAATTTAGCCTTTGTGGTTAAATCACGTTCTGATAAATCTCCTGCTGGAAACCACGTCTGTCATTTAGAGCTACCTGGTAACAAGCATACGTTAGAACTGACATGGTCTGCTGATTTTGAGTTAAAAGTGCAAGAAGATCTTCTGCATTTCGCCATTGGTGTGCCTGATTTATTCGTTTTTTGTGATGAATTAGAGAAAAAGGGATTAGAGATATGGCCGGGGAACTGGAGGGAGAAAATACCGCAAGGAAAGAAAATGGCATTTATTACAGACCCAGATGGGTATGAGGTTGAGTTGCTTGAACGAAAATAAGATGAAGCAGTCCAGGAACTTGCACAATCAGACTCTTTTCTGGTATATCAGGGGGATACGTTTTTCGGCTCATCTGTTACAGCGATGTTGTGCGTACCTTAAATCCCACGTTGCTATGTAACTTCATTAGGCTATGTGATATTATCAGAAATAACGCAGGAGGTTGAGGGTATGCGAGCAATAATAACAGTAATTGGGCAAGATCGAGTAGGAATAATTGCTACCGTAAGCAGGGTGTTAGCCGATGCCAATGCCAATATTTTAGATATTAGCCAAACGATTCTACAGGATTACTTTACAATGATGATGTTAGTGGACTTGTCTAATATTGAGGTGTCTTTAGATGGACTACGTGATACCTTAGCCCAAGAAGGGGACGTACTAGGAGTCGTTGTTAAGCTACAACATGAAGATATTTTTAAATCCATGCATCGGATCTAGCGATAGATTGCTACGAAGGGTTTGTATGTAGTGAGATAGCGTCTGCCCTAGATAGATATTGCATAAGGGAGTATAAAATGTTAACATCCTATGAAGTGCTAGAGACATTTCGTATGATCGAGGAAGAAAAACTAGATATTCGCACGATTACGATGGGTATTTCACTACGAGATTGCTGTCATAGTGACGGAGCTACTGCTCGTCGCAAAATATATGACAAGATCACGGGTTACGCGGAGAACCTAGTCAAGGTTGGGGAAGAAATCCAACTTGAGTATGGCATTCCTATTATAAATAAACGAATTTCTGTTACACCGATTTCTTTGGTTGCGGAATCTAGTGATGAAGAAGATTACCTAGCGTATGCTCAAATCTT
>SKHL01000239.1 GCA_007116995.1 Limnochordia bacterium | reverse complement strand
TGAATAGGATGACGTCTCTTCAACGCACTATGACCGCAATAAGTCACCAGGAACCGGATAGAGTGCCGCTTTTCTTATTGTTCGCTACTTATGGGGCTAAAGAGTTACAGGTACCAATTAAGGAGTACTTCTCCCAGCCAGAGAATGTGGTTTGCGCACAACTTAAAATGAAAGAAAAATATAACCACGATTGTATTTCCACGTTTTTCTACGCATCCATTGAAGTGCAAGCATTTGGTGGAGAGGTGATTTTCATTGATGATGGCTCACCTAACTCAGGGGAGCCGGTAATAAAGTCCACTAAAGATATTGCCAAGCTGGAATGTCCAAAGATTGAGGAAAGCCCATGCTTACAAAACGTGTTACAAGCGACTAGAATGCTAAAGGATAAGGTTGGAGATGAGACTCCTATTATTGGTGTTGTCATGTCTCCATTTTCTCTTCCGATCATGCAAATGGGCTTTGAGGCCTATCTAGAGCTATTGTACTATGAAAGAGACACCTTTAATCAGCTTATGCAAATCAATGAAGATTTTTGTGTCTCATGGGCAAATGCTCAGCTTGAATCAGGCGCTACTGCTATCGGTTATTTTGATCCCTTAGCTTCTCCAAATATTATCGACAAAGAAACCTATTGTCAAACCGGATATCAGGTGGCGAGACGTACGATTGGTAGGATAAAGGGTGCGACGGCTACGCATCTTGCTTCAGGAATCACGTTACCAGTGGTGGATGAGATTATTAACACTGGTTCTGTTGTGCTAGGCTTTAGCGCTAACGATAACATTACCGAAATTAAGCAGGCAACAAAAAACAGGATCTGTTTAATGGGAAACTTAAACGCGATTGAAATGGTTAATTGGGACTCTCAAAGAATTGAAGCGGAAGTTAAGCATATCATTAGAGCAGCCGCTGCTGGTGGTGGCTTAATACTATCGGAAAATCATGGTGAAATTCCGTGGCAAGTGTCTGAGGATGTGCTGATTCATGTTTCAGAAAGCGTGCAACGATTTGGCAGGTATCCGATAAGCGAGGGTGTTTAAATGAAAACTCTTAGTATTTTTGTCTGCGAGAACTTCGCACCAGAATTTACAGAGGTAGTCAGACGGGAACATTACGATGACGTTTTCGTCACGCCCTATGCTTGTATGTGTGAAAGCAAAAAAAATAAAGCGTCTTGTGCACAACTCATACAAGACTGTATTGCCAGCACGGATGATGGACTAATCTTTTGTAGTAAGCAGTGCGACATACTAGGATTGGTTCCGGAAGAATCTTCGTTTAGGATAATCAAGACAAATTATTGTGTTAACCATCTGGCTAGTGAGGATTTTATTGAGTATATCTTACACCAAGGTGGATATATCATTGGACGAGGCTGGTTAAACAACTGGGAAAGGCACCTTGAGAATGCGGGCTTTGATAGAGATACAGCAAGGTGTTTCTATCAGGATTTCTGCAAAGAATTGGTATTCTTTGACGCTAACATTGATACAGATGTGGAGAGTAAGCTACAAGAGCTATCCCGATTTTTAGACCTACCATATGTTAGTATTCCTATTGAACTAGAAACATTAACGTTACTTTTACGAAGTGCTGTTTACGAGTGGAGATTACATAAGAGTAAAGATGAAAACACGGAGTCCCATGCAGAAATGCAAGCTAGATGTGCAGAATACTCAGCTATTCTTGACTTAATCGGGAGGATAGCTACGTATACAAGCAAGCGCGCAACCATTGATAAGATTAAAGAAATATTCGTCAGCCTTTTTGGCTCGCAGGAATTTACGTATTGGGATGGCGAGGCTAAAGATCATGATATGCCCGATGAAATAAAAACCCTATTTTCGGATTCAGAAAGCTTATATTTAAATAAACAGGAAAATGGATTTCTCATTAAAGTACAGCAAAACGACACAATTTATGGAGTTATCGATGTTAGTAATTTTTTGTTCCCCCAGTATCTAGAAAAATACCTCAACTTTGCTATTGAAATATCTAAAGTCTGTGGCCTGGTCTTATCCAACATAAAGCAGTATGAAAACATCAGGAAATCAGAAAAAGACCTCCATTATTTGAGCTTTCATGATGCGCTTACCGGGCTATACAATCGAGCCTATATTAATGAATTGATCCAGACTCAAGCCGATGAGCGGCAGCACACGGTCTTTATTTTTGATATTGATAAGCTAAAGTATACCAATGATACGTTTGGTCATTTAGAAGGGGACAAGCTCATACAAAGCGTTGCTAGTGTATTAAAACACTGTTTCAGGGAGAAAGACACTGTTGCTAGGATCGGTGGGGATGAGTTTATGGCCATTCAAGCAGAAAGCCATTTAGAAAGGGCGCTCTCCATTAGTGAAAGGATTCAGAGTGCGATTGCATCACATAATCAAAATGAACCGAAAGACCATTTAAAAATGAGTGTTTCCTACGGATTTGCTGTATCCCAAACCAAAGATGATACCATTGCTGTACTAATGCAACAGGCTGACCAACGCATGTATGCCAATAAAATGGATAAGCAAGCGAATAGTTAACGAATATACGCCTACTCACCCTGTAGCCGCGCTAGT
>SKHL01000249.1 GCA_007116995.1 Limnochordia bacterium | reverse complement strand
TATTTGACTGTGCTTGTCGATACAGAGGTTTCCAAAGAGAATGTAAGAAAGCTAGCTGTTAATCAATCATGGGTAGTAGAAATTATTAATCATACGGAGTATTACGAATTACAGGTCACGAAGGAGTAATGAGATGCCGACAGAGTATTATGTAATTACGTTTCATTCCACCTTTGCTGCATTACAGTTTGAAAAGACAACTAAAGATCAATCATGGCCGATTAGACTCGTGCCCGTGCCTAGGCAGATCAGTTCTTCTTGTGGTTTAGCCATGCGAGTCTCGCCGTCCCATATCGCCGCTGTAGCCGAATTCTGTACTCATACGGAACTTGATATTGATACCATCTATCACATTTTTGACGATAAGTCTAAGCCCCCCCAGCCATGGGCGGGTTGGGAGCAGGTGTAACAGATAAGATCATCTCTTTAGATGATTGTCAAAATAACTCCAGCAAGTTATGATAAGTCCGATATGAATCCATGTTTTTGGGGAGGTTTTTGTTAATGCGTGGCCTGATAGTTGGTTGGTTGATAGTGTTTAGTGTGATCGGTGGGGTAGTATTCTATTTGGAGGGAATAGAAGCTCTTGTTGGAGTGGGGATTGCAGCAGTGATCGCTTTGGTGATTATGTTAAGGCAACTACGCTCACAATGGAGTGGGACGGTGGTGAGCTTAGAAGAGAAGCAGGTCCATGTACCTGGAAATGATGATGAACCGGACCGTCACGAAACCCGGGTAATCGCTCACGTTCGTCTTAATACGGGTCGTACCAAGAAAATGAATGCTCATCCTAGTTGGAGTGTAGGTGATAATTTAGTGAAGCGAAGAGGTGACTCTAGCATACAGATTAATCCTTAATTTTAGAAAAACATCGCATGGTTAGAAGGCGAACCCTAGTTCAGATCGGGGTTTGCCTTTTCCTGCTATCTCAGCAACTACTCTATCAAAGGTTGATTTCCTTGTACAGACATGTTTATGATCTCTCCTAGCAGGATATTGGTTTACATGGGAGAATTCATTAGGTATGAAAAATCAAATGAGTATTCGACACATAGGAGTCTTTCCAAGAATACCAAGATAAACGGGCCATCAATCTTGAAAGAGAAAATACTAGACTAAGATAGGGAGGATATCACATGCATACGAAAATTGATCAGCTTCTTGAACAGAGAGATCCGGATAAACTAGACGAATATGTTAACAGTATGAACCAGACGAGATGGTCATTTATGACATTTGTTGATTCGTTAATTCCCTACCTCTCCATGGAAAGTAATCTTAGATTTGGAAACTTTCACGGAGTAAAGATGGCGCTTTTTCTACGAAATCTCTCTCGTACGGGTAACTTCACTCGGGAAACGGAGCAGGCTGTGGCACAAGTAGTGCTCAAAGAGCTATTTTACCGGGATTGGGTGCGGATTTCAGCTGCACCGTTGTCTCATTCACCGGAAGTAATTGAAGATCCGGTAAGAGACATGCTTTCAGAAATACGTGATGGAAATACGCATAACGCCTTCTTTTACGCCACTATGGCTTCCTCTGAACGTAGGTATGATCTCTTTGATGCACTGTTGCGGGTTGGGTCTATGTCTTTGTCAGATACATTAGGGCACTCTGTCAGCTGCTTTTATCCTGTCTTGGAAGAAATAATTCGTGTTGATCACCCAGCATCATCTACATCTCTGCTATCTTTGATCATGTACTTATGTCGGTTTCGACAAACAATTAAAGATTGTGATCCCGATGAAGTGCAAGCATTAGACTCGCCCTCTGCACAGTCTAAACTTTTGCTGCAGTGTGCTTCAGGAGGAGGGATAGTCAATATCCATCACATGATCACATTTTTTGTTTTTCATGCCTGGCAGAAAGCGGATTGGAGTTCAAAGAGCTTATCTCCCTGGCACCAGCTGGCCGAATGGGTCGGAGCGAAGGATGTTGATCAACAGCGACTAGATTTTATCCAGACAATAGACGCAGTGGAAATACCCACTAATTATTCACAATGGGAGACTATCTTTGCAGAAAAGGATACTGACACTATAGTTAGAATAGCTGCTTCTATGGTTGATAAAGACTGGGCGCAAGCTTGTGATTGGCTCTTTAGAGTGTATGCTCATTCTTATTCCTCGGATTGGGATCCCCATTATTATACAAGTCTTTACGCGGCCATGATGCTTTGTCAAGATGAAACTATTAACAAAAGGGATAGTAAATTTGCTTTGATGCAAGCACTTATCTACTTTTTAGAAGACATTTGACAAAATGCTTAACAGATTGGGTTATTTGGTCGATAAGGTTATGGGGGAGATCTGCCTTTTGATGGTAAAGAGCTTGAGAGGAGCTGGAGGGACTAAGATGACAGTAGGAGTCGTAGCAAAAAAATTCATGAAGAGTATCCTCGTGTTGACGATATTCGTTTTTGGTACGGGTGCCCTTATAGAATTAATAGTAACTACAATTGATCGTAATAGGTATACAGCGCCGGGTGAAATGGTCGAAGTCAATGGAGAAGAAATGCATGTCTTTATTACAGGTAGTGGCGATCAAACTATTGTTTTAGTGCCGGGCTTAGGTACAGCTTCCCCTTATGTAGATTTCCAGCCCTTATGGAGTCGTTTAAGGCAGGAGCAACGGGTGGTTGTTGTGGAGCGATTTGGATATGGATTTAGCCAGTTATCGAACACAGAACGAAGTATCGAAATGATAGCGCAGGAGATGAAGCAAGCCCTCCAAAATGTGGGAGAACAACCACCATATACCTTTGTGGGGCATTCACTCGGTGGGGCAATCAGCATGGCCTATGCTCAAATGTATCCTGATGAAGTAGGGAATATTATCATGCTTGATGCAGCCCTGCCGCAGGTTTTTTCGGAGATGGAAGCACCGCCTGCTATTGTATTTCTCGCCTTTCAGTTTTTGCGGCAAAGTGGATTAGTGCGAGGGTTTACTCGAAGTAGGGAAATTATGGCGGCATTTCGACGGGATCAAAATGAATACAGGTTGGTCCCCCAGCAGTTTTGGCCGCTTGATAGAGCTCTCTTCATCCGTAATTCTATGAATGCCAACCACCAGAGCGAGTTTCGACTCGTAGCTACTGGAATGCAATCTATGCTAGAGCAGCCGTATAGTTACGGGATCCCTACCCTATTTATCTCAACACCTTCATTATATGATTATTCTCCCTTGGTCTATCAAGCTCAAAAGGAGTTCTTGGATAATGCAGCAAGAGCTACTTTAGTTGAATTAGCAGGTGGTCACTATATTCATCATTACCATCCAAAAACCATTGCAAGGGAGATTTTAGATTTTCTCTGATTAAGGAACCGAGGGATGCGATAAACCTCTTTATTGGCACCAAAAGCAGCCGGAGGCTCGTATATAATAGAGTAACCCAGGATAGATGTTAGTCAGACCTGGTCTGTCAATTCTGAATGTATAAATTCCTATCTGAAGCAGGGTTTACACCTATGGATAGCTAATTATATATAGCGAGCAATCGGGAGTATTAGACGATTGCACGGCTATATCTCCAAACCTAACATGTTTAGGTTTTCCCGGAGTTATATGCTTTGGGGGTTATAATGATGACTAGCCATCATTGGAAAATGAGTTTATACTGTGGGATGCATTTTAGTTGGATTCTTTCACTTCCTCTATGGGGTCCATTTCTTAGCAGGGTTTTGAGTATACACCAACTAAATCAAATTTTGTTTGGTCTGATATTCTTAATAGGTAGTGCTAGTACCTATGTCTATTTAGCGAACTTGAGACGGGAAATGGAACAGCGCAGGATAATATGGTGCCTATGGGGTATTTTAGCTCTCACTTCTCTGATAATTAGTGTCTCTATACCATTATGGATTTATTTATTCTTGCTGTTGGCTGGTTTTTGTTCAGCCATGGTCGTATCTCACTGGTTTAACCAATTAGTTTCACAGGTTGAAATGAATATGCGTAGTCGTGTTATTGGAATGGCGATTCTGATTGCGAATGCCATTCTATATGCGGGTATTCAACTGAACTCCTTGTTTTCTCACTCATTCATTTTTATCTGGATCCTGGTCTGGATGATCGGTCCCATACTGCTATGGAAAGAACTATGCCTTTCGGGTCTTGCAGATCCACTAGAGGAAAACCAGTCCAATGAAGTCTTTCGCTTGGGGATTAGAAGGAAAATCTTCTTCCTTCTATTTGTTGCTCTGTATTTCAGTGCTGGCAGTGCTATTAATGAGAGTCTTTTTGCTGGTCTATCCATTGAACCCAATTCTATCTTAGAACGACATAGTTTGATTCCATATATGTTTGTAGTCGGGTTCTTTTGTTTGGTGAGGCCAACAGTAAATTTAGTTTCTTTTCTTGTGTGCTCAGTACTTTTTGGTATCGGTATAATTATCCATCTAGTCGGTGATGTTTTTATAATGAAGGCGTTTGCTGCCCTTGTTTCCATGTCTGCTATTGGTCTAGCTGATCTCTTTCTCTGGACGTTTTTGGCTCAACAGAAGTGGAAATACGCTCACTCTGTTTTCTGTATTTCCCTGGCAACGCAGCTCTTTGCCATTGGTTCTTTCTCAGTAGTACAGAGTATATTAGTGATAGAAGACTATGTGTTTGGTCTGAGTGCAGGATTGTTGTTTGTCTCAGTTATTCCTCTATATCTTAGTTTTTCTCCAAATGAAGAGAGCGGCAACTCCAGGGAATCCCATAGAGAAATGGCGTTGCAGCAGTTACATTCAATACTGACACCACGAGAAAAGGACGTTTTGAATCTGTTAGTGAAAGGCTATTCTAATGAGAATATTGCCCAAGAGATCTATGTGTCGGTAGCAACGGTTCGGTCTCATTTGAGGAACATCTATCGAAAAACAGGTTTCTCCAATCGAAACACATTACTATCGTGGATTATTATCGGGGATGGTGGCCCAGAAGAGTTAGATCGGAAAATAAAATAACATTAGTATATCCATATACAGAAAGAACAGAGCGCTGGTAACCAGTGCTCTGTTCTTTCTGTATAGCAGATGATCAGTTTCCATCGAGAGCGAAGATTAATCATCCTTATCTTGGTATACGTTAGAAGATGATGGAACGAAAAAATTGCACAGAATAAAAGGGTTAAATAAGCGGATATAGAATAGTAAATTTAGATATAGAACTAATCTCCAACGAAAGGTGATCATCGCGACATAGGGCTACTAAAATACAAGAAGACCAAACATTAATTTTATGTTAATTGACGATTAAGGTTGGATGGATCCTAGCTAGACAAAAACTGTCGGATGATTGAAAATTGATGTTGATTTTGGGCAAGTAAAATTATACAATGTATATAATGACACACCTATTCTGGGAAAATCTGGTGTTTTCTGACTCTATTATACCAGAAAACAGGGGAGTCATTTAAGTAAAGTAATACACGTAACGACAGGTAGAAATTGGTTTACATTATGTTAAAAAGTAGAGGGGTGAAGTTATGTTAGCTGGGAAGAAGGACAGATCAGGCAAGGAAATTAGTCGAAGAGATTTTTGTAAGTTAGTTGGAGTAGGTACTGCAGGTTTGCTAGCGGCATCAAGTGGTCTTTATAACATTGCGGCTCAAGAAGAGCGGAAAATACCGTATAATATTCCGCGAAGACCAATCGGCAATACTGGCATGGAAGCATCAATTCTAGCCATCGGAGCTGGCAGTAGATTCTGGGACAAGAACCATTTAGATGAAGATGCATGGGAGCCCTATCTAGAGAGAGCGTTGACCAAGGAAGGGATCAATTATATAGACACGGCGATTAACTATGGCCGTGAACTTAGCGAACGACGTTTAGGTCAGGTTATCCCTTATTTTCGGGATGAATTAGTGATTTCGACTAAGACACCAGAGCGGACGTATAATGGAGTTATGCGTGATGTCGAAAGAAGCCTTAGAAACCTAAAAACAGACTACTTAGACATTTATTTAATGCACAATCTTGGAGGGTATGGAGATAAGACCATTAAGGATGTTGAAGATGGATACAAAGCGTTACAGAAGCTAAAAAGTGAAGGAACTGTAAAAGCTATTGGATTCTCTAGCCACGGATCCCGCAAACTAATTACTGATGCCGTTAATCAGTTAGATCTAGATACAGTATTGGTTTCTACAAATGATCCAGGCTACGCTAATTTCAAGCCCGACATTCCCTGGATTACAAGTCAAGGCGTGGCAGTATCTGTTATTAAGGTAATGCGCAGCTTGGAAATCAGAGGATTGCATCAGCCTGGCTCTGGCGCACGGGAACTATATCGTCAGGTTCTAGAACTACCTATTAGCACTGCTGTCATAACTCACCGTACAATGGATGTATTTGAAGAGAACCTAGCAACTGCCAGGGAATTTGGAAGTTAATGGGAAGGTGTAGATAATGATTAATAGACGTGAGTTCTTTCGGGTTATCGGCTTGGGATCATTGCGACTGATATATCCTTTTTACCCCGGGGAGCAATACAAGCGGCGTGCACAAGCGAATGCACTAGAAAATGAAGAAGTGGTTGTGAAAGCGAATTTCGCAGACCAGGATAGCATTGCTCAGTTTGACTTTGTACCAGACTATGAAAATTTTTTCAATATTACCAAGGATGGGACGAAAGACTCAGTCTTAGCCATAAAAGAAATTGGCCCATTACTGAATAACCCTAGAAGACCTAGAACGTATGCAGTATTGAAGGACTATTTGTGGCGGAAAGCAGAGATAACAGTAGATGTCAGATATACCCACTCGTTGGGAACACCGGATGTTATTATTCCCTTTGCATACCAAGACGCAAACAACTGGTATTACGTCCACGTATCCAATAAATCAGATGGCTTCCATAATGTAATTATGAAGGTGCATGGTTCTGATCGTCACACCGTTCATACAATGCGAAACCGAGCGCCACTACAGAACACGGAGTATTATACACTTAAGGTTGTGTTTGACACAACGACAGGATCAGTTGAAGTGTACTGTAATGATAATGGCATGGAAGAGCCGTTTTTAGTGGGCCAAGACAAGGTTATGAACCCAGGTTTCGTCGGAATTGGTAGCTTTGACACGTATGCTTTTTTTCATAACTTCACGGTTCGCGGCGAGCTTGTATAGGCATAAGGCTGGAAACTCTAACACGAAAAAGCGCTGGGGAATATCTCGGTGCTTTTTCCTTGAGCTTCGGATGAAATTTTAGGAACCTATATTCTAGTTCCAAAAACATCTGAACAGGGGGCATCTCGCGCCGTTTGATGAGGAGGTTAATAATGAGATATAGTAAAATATGGATAATTATCGTGCTTGTTAGTTTGATAAACCTAACTGCTATTCCCATACTAGGGGTAGGAGCAGGGCATCTCAGTCTCATTTCAACAGAAAAGACTATTCCTCATTTTTTACCTCTAGTTGAAGGGACTGTCTACACCTTTGGTGGTGAAGGAAACGAATATGCTCCCTTTAGACGAGTCATGCAGATTGTGGATGGAGATCATGCGCAAATTTATGACAACAACGGGGGAACTGTAATCGCCTTAGTCTATCAGGTGACCGACCAGAATATAGTGATGAAAAAGCAGATTGGTGAGTTCTACGAGGAAGATATGAACTTAATACCTGATGTTAAAGACAAGAAGGAAAATGGTCTTATTGTGCTGAAGGGTCCACTAGAAGTGGGTCATCAATGGGAGACCAATGGACAAACGAGAACCATTGTTGCGCTAATGGAACCTGTGACTGTTCCGGCTGGCACATTTACTGACACGATTAAGATTGAAGCTCGATACCCAGATCATGATATGAGGCTTTATGAGTATTATGCAGTGGGAATTGGCTTAGTGCTTCGTGAGTTTGTCGGTGATGATTTTCAGGTAACATCCTTCTTAGAAAGTATTCAAAGTAAGTAGGGTGATTTCGTAGCGCAAAT
Source organism: Limnochordia bacterium (assembly GCA_007116995.1). Taxonomy (GTDB): domain Bacteria; phylum Bacillota; class Limnochordia; order Darwinibacteriales; family DTU012; genus CSBR16-202. The sequence goes on along the minus strand of SKHL01000249.1, from coordinate 1,958 downwards.
TACTCCTGCTACTTCTTAAGATATGATCATAGTAGAGTTCAATGCAGGAAAAAGCAAGCTAATCGAGAATGATTACAAGTAGGCTAATCATAGTCATGGTTTTTATAAACAAAAACGATATTTGGAGGTTATTATTATGAAAAGCTTAAAAGGAACAAAAACAGCAGAAAATCTACTGAAGGCCTTTGCTGGCGAGTCCCAAGCTCGTAATCGTTACACGTATTATGGATCAGTAGCAGATAAAGAGGGCTATAAGCAAATTCGGAATATCTTTATTGAAACAGCAGATAATGAAAAAGAACACGCTAAACGGTTTTATAAGTTCTTATTGGAAGGATTACAGGATGAATTACCAACCGTGGTGGAGATTAACGCTGCTTACCCTATAGCGCAAGGAACCACAAGTGAGAACTTACATGCAGCTGCAAGTGGCGAAAACGAGGAGTGGACAGAACTCTACCCAGCATTTGCCGCAGTTGCTAGTGAAGAAGGATATCCTGAGATTGCTACTGCATTTAAAATGATAGCTGCTGCTGAACAAAGGCATGAAACCCGGTTTAATAAGCTAGCTTCTAATGTGAATGCAGATGCAGTATTTCGTCGTGATGAGACGGTCTCATGGAAATGTGGAAACTGCGGATATATTCATGAAGGGGTCGGAGCACCAGATACATGCCCAGCTTGTGTTCATCCCAAGTCTCATTTTGAGTTATTTGCCGAAACTTACTAGAACTGGTAAGGGTATAAAATATTGTTGTTAATCATATAAGAAATAAGCGGGCGTAGCGTCCGCTTATTTCTTATATGTCCGCAGCAAGAAATTGTCTGCTTTAATTGAGAAGCAAGCAGGAAATCCAGGATATGATATAGAAACTAATACGAGAAGAGTAATTATTAGCGAATATAGGGAGGGAATAGGAATGGTAGAGCGAAATCAAGTATACAAGTGTGAAGTATGCGGCAACATAGTGCAAGTGCTTCATGTGGGCGGAGGGCAACTAGTTTGTTGTAATCAACCCATGAATCTACTTCAAGCCAACACGGAGGATGCAGCCCAAGAGAAGCATGTACCAGTAATTGAGAAAACAGCAGACGGATTCAAAGTGTCTGTTGGTAGCACTCTTCACCCCATGGAAGAGAAACATTACATCGAGTGGATCGAGCTTATCGCCGATGGTGTCACATACCGTAAGTTGCTGGCACCAGGGGATACTCCTGTGGCTGAGTTTTGTGTGGATGCAACACAAGTTACTGCACAAGAGTACTGTAATCTCCACGGGCTATGGAAGGCTGAACTATAGAATGGGACAAAAAACTACCGACACTTACCTCGGTAGTTTTTTTGTTGAAAAGGTTTTACGAGCAAGCTGTTGCACTGGATCCCAAACACTATTATAAGGTGGGGCGTAGGATAAGTCTAAGTCTAACAGCTCAGTAATGGTGAGATTTGCATACAAAGCCGTAGCGAGTACATCGATACGCTTATCGGCTCCTGCACCGACGGCTTGCCCTCCTAACAGTCGGTTAGTCTTGGGATCGTAAAGAATTTTTAGGTGAAGCGAAGATGCGTTTGGCATATAACTGGCATTGGACATGGTTTTTACCATAGCCGTCTCGTACTCTATGCCTAAATCCTCTACTTCTTTTTTCGCCAAGCCTGTTCTTGCCAGAGTGAGCCCGAAAAATCTCAGCACTCCTGTTCCCACCACACCGCGGAATGGGTGCTCCATACCTACCATATTTAACCCGGCTAGCTGACCTTGTTTATTTGCGGTTGTACCTAATGGAATAAAATCATCTAGTTGCTTTATGCGATGATAGTGGGTAGCGCAATCGCCGGCCGCGTAGATATCTGGGATTGAGCTCTTTAGAAATTTATCAACCACGATGGCATTAGATCGGTTCTTCTCAATACCTGATATAAAAGAAGTATTGGGTTCGACTCCTACAGCTATTAG
>SKHL01000215.1 GCA_007116995.1 Limnochordia bacterium | reverse complement strand
GTAATCCATCATTTCCGATAAATTCTGATCACTACGCAAGGCCCGACGCACGGCAAACATGACTAGGATCCCAATATCTTTCCGAATCGCTGTCGGTAGTACATAATCTCTCGCAGACTGGTTAAGCAAGTTAAAGCCAACCATCATTACATCCCAGCAATCATCTTCCACTGCTTGACACAGCATCTGATGAACTGTGTCGCTAGCAAACCCTTCGGTGATTCCTAGATAGCGAAGTTTTCCTTGTTCCTTTAGTTTTTGTAGAGCAGGCACCCCTTCTTCCACTACATAGGCATAATCCATTGGCGAAACTCCATGAAGATGGTAAAAATCAACATATTCGGTTTTTAACTCTCTGAGGCTGTTCTCTAAACCTGCAATTATCTGCTCTGCTGTGATTAATTGCTCATCAGCTCGAATACTCTTCTTAGTAGATAGAATAACATTGGAACGGTCCTCATTGGCTAAGGCGTCACCAACGATGGCTTCTGTATGATACGCTTCTGCTGTATCAATAAAGTTTATCCCAAGTTCTAACGCATGCTTAATAACACGTATGGATTGCTCCTTTGTATTACCATAACTCTGTCCTAAGCGAGAATGACCACCACAACCAAGACCCATTACACTTGTCTCTAACTCTGTTCGACCTAACTTGATATAGTCCATACTTAGCCTCCTCATAAAGTGATTGAAACATATTATTACCGATTAGATCCAAGATCTCTTTACAAACCGTCAAATTTGTTAGAATATTTAATATTTAAATGTTACTACGCGAAAAAAAGGGGGCGATACTAACCCAGGATTGCCTAGCTACGTTAGCAGGGATTACCACCCAGTTTCTTTTCTGATTGGTCAGATTGGCGAAGAGATTAAAGCGAATGGTAATCCAAGAAGGGTAACATGAGCGATATTCTGAGGTTAAATGTACACTATGTTTCCATTTCTATTCGCAGCCAACTGGAGTATAAAGCATCTTTCATTTTTCCTGCAATTGGTGATTAGCTAGTAACCGGTATCGACTTTGTGGGAATCCGAGCACTTTTTGGTCGCACAGGCAGTTAGCCATCAACCAGAATAGCTTAAGTCTATATAGTATGTCTTCTTCATCTAGTGGTGGATACCCTTTAAATAAGCATGATATATAGTCCTCTTCGTTCCGTAGTGTAATAACCGCGTTAGATCAGAAAACCAGCGAAACGCAGGGCATCACCTATATAACCGGGCAATCATTTCTTATCAATAGAGGCTTAGTTAAAGGGATCAGAAAAATAAGTCCTAGCAGAGTCATTCGCTAGGACTTATTTTATCCAATTAACCTAAGTGCCCATTCATCGCTCCCAACTTCGTCTGGACTAATCTGACCAGACACTCTTTTTCCATTGTTGGTATCTCTCAGCTAAACGGGCGGCTCCTATGATCTACTTCTTAAAGGTAAGTACATGGAAGGTACTCGGCTCTTGCACACTACCCGGGAGACGCATCAGGGCAGTCCGATCCTGTCCATCTTTAGAGTCATTAACTTTTAGATGAAAATATACACTATTATTGTCAGCAGGATTGTAGGAGGTGATAAAAGGATTGGAGAGGTCAAAGATTACTTGCCCGCGGTATCCGAAATCGGTATCAACTATTTTCAGCTCTACACCCTCGCCGTTTGGAATGATAGTCCGATCTTCACGAGTCACAATAACATAGTCTCCATTAGTGGTTCTAGTCATAATCCATTTTACTCGTTGGTCCATTGGAATTGTGGTGCTATGTGACAGGGCAAGTTCGAAACTAGATGCACGCCAAATGTCATGATCTGAGTAGTTATTACGCTGTGGGTATGGTGTGGTCACATCATACTGAACGTACAGGTTGTTCTCATCAAATAGAATCCAAACATCAACACCAGCTTCATCACTATATGTGACTTTAATGGTAGTGCTTTCATCAACAGGCCAATCTTCACCGAGTGCAAGAGGTTGTTCAACCTCTTGTGCTGTATGGTGCTGTTGGGCTGCAACTGCAGTCCCACTAATAAGCATTATAAGCAGTGAAAATAGTACTAGCATTTTTACTGTCTTGATCATCGGAATTCCTCCCATATCTGATTGACACATCACGATATTACTGTAGATATAGCGGAAATATTCAGCCTCCTTTCAATAATCATACTGTTAGTCCGCACATTATATTATTCAATATCTTACCTATAATCTCCTGCAAAAAAAACAACTCTGCCTTGTCATCTTAGCTTTTCTTAGCCACCAATGACTTCATTAGTCTATCATGCACATGGTCATTTTCTCGTAAAGACCCCAATAATAGTGGAGAATCTGGATCATGCTTGACCTTATTTCTCTTGACGACGTCCCAACTAGAATTGGCATAGCAGTATACACAGTGATGCATGCAGGTATTATAGACGCCTATATCTATACTAGCACAACATCCACACGCCTTCCTTTGGTTTCTATCTTGTTTGGGATCTAACGGTTGACCCAAGATGTCTTCTACCAATTCTGAATCTATGCATGCGCTAGGGAACACTCCTACTGACGACAAATCATAGGGTTCGGCACAGGCTTGCAGTACCATCTGATATTG
>SKHL01000263.1 GCA_007116995.1 Limnochordia bacterium | reverse complement strand
TCCTGAGAACATTATTTTTGAGCTAACAGAACGTCATGCCATTATGGATGTGCTTGGATTCAAAAAGACCATACAACACTACAAAGGACAAGGATACCAAATTGCTATTGATGATGCTGGGGCAGGTTATTCAGGCTTAAATATGATCACAGATGTTCATCCTCATTATATTAAGCTTGATATGAACCTAATTCGAGGGATAGATCAAGATAGATTACGTCGTGCCCTGGTACAATCCATGTATGACTTTGCAAAACTAACTGACACCTATCTAATTGCAGAAGGTATTGAGACTTATGGTGAGCTAAAAACTCTAGTAGACATCGGAGTTCATTATGGTCAAGGTTATCTCATTGGTAAGCCTGTAGCGAAATTTTCATGTATTGATCCCACTTTGCTCAATGTCTTAAGTGTCTGGAACACACAAAGACATCATCGTTTTACAAAGCGACTGTCTAATACCTATATTAGGGATCTATGTCAACCTTCAGTAACTGTCACACCAGAGAGTTTAATTGTTGATGTATATAATATATTTAGTTCTAATCCGACGCTTCCTGGTGTAGCAGTGCTTAAAAGTGGTGCCATAATTGGTGCAGTAACAAGGCATACAATCGATACTAAAATGGGTGGCAGATATGGCTTTGCGCTTAATGAAAAAAGGAGCATTTCTACTCTGTTAAGTCAAGAATTCCTTGCAGTTGATTATCTAACTCCTATTGACGTCGTTTCCAAACTTGCAATGGCCCGTTTAGAAAATTCGTTGTATGACTTTATTCTAGTAACAAAGGAGGACAAGTATTTAGGTGTTGTTACAGTAAAGGACTTGCTCGAAAAGACCACTGAACTAGAAGTTATTAATGCTAAGCACCGAAATCCTCTAACGGGTTTACCAGGTAATCTAATGATAGACCAGTATATTGAGAGTTGTGTATCATCTGAACACCCTTATACAATACTTTACTTTGATCTTGATAACTTTAAATCTTTTAATGATGTTTATGGGTTCGAAAAAGGAGATAACGTAATTCAACTTGTCAGTAGTATTTTGTCAGAAGTTGCTAGCGATAATGATTTCGTAGGGCATATTGGTGGAGATGATTTTGTTTATGTCCTTCCTAATTATAATGGAACCACTCTATGCCAAAGGATCATAAATATCTTTGACACACGCATTCGCTATTACTATCGTATTGAACATATTGAAAATGGTTATATTGAAACAGAAAATCGAGCTGGCATAAAGGAGCGGTTCCCGCTAATGACTATTTCCATAGCGGGGGTTACTAATATAATGTACCCATGGAACAAGACAAAAATTTTGATTATCTAAGTGAACCCTGATAGAATAGAAAGCAGGAAACTGCTAGAAAGAAGGGTCACTTCGGGCCTTAACATTTTCTTGGCGATCCCAGGGTTTCGTTAAACAAATTCGAAGGCCCAGAAGAGCTGTATGGATGTGGATTTTGGCTACAGGCCGTTGAATTTGTTGCGATCAACCCAGTAGACTAGAATCTGATGGGGTAGTTCTTAGAGGTAGAGAACTTTACAATGCGGTGCGAATAGTGACCATTTCGAATATATATTCAAAAACAGCAGGAGTATTCTCGAACTACATAGAATACTCACATAAAGAGCGGCGATCCTATCCTAGGGTCGCTTGCGTTGTTTTTGGGGGATGTCGAATTTTGTAGGAATATGTGGGGGTATGAAGAATACTTCGCCGTTGGTTAAAGATGTCTTGTGATGCTAATGGAGTGTAGGTAATAATATGTTCCTGAGGACTAGCCTGTATACTAATGAACTAGTCATTGTCTATTCTGCCATATGTAACGAAGTGGCTAACAGAAAAAAAGAGAGGTGAAAGTCAATGGAATACTATGCGCACTCAACAAAGTTGCCTGATAAGTCTTGGCAGACCATGGCTGAACACTTAGAGCACACAGCCCAATTAGCAAGAGATTTTGCGGAAAGTTTTAATGCGGGTGAGTTTGCTTATCTGTGTGGTATGCTTCATGATGTAGGAAAATACTCAAAGGAATTTCAGGACAAGCTAAAAGGTGTTTTGCTAGCGGTGGATCATTCCTCAGCGGGTGCAAAAGAAGCAGTAAGTTTATACGGTAATACACTTGGACGATTACTAGCGTATTGCATTGCCGGACACCATAGCGGATTACCTGATTATGGTACAGCAGCATCGACGGAGGGAACGTTATACGCACGGCTTCACAAGCAGATTAAGGATTATAGTGCATATAGGAACGACCCCATGTTAAAGCTCTACACTCCTTCAGGAGGCTTTCCTGTGCAACCTATTGGAGATCAAGTAGGTTTTACTATTTCGTTTTTTATCCGAATGATCTATTCGTGCTTAGTGGACGCTGATTTTCTTGATACGGAAACGTATATGGCAGGTAGAATAAGACCACGAGGAACGACAGTGACAATGCATGAACTAGATAATAGGTTAAGTATGTTTCTTGCGCAATTTACCTGTGACGAGACGAGGATTAATTACAAGCGCAAGGAAATCTTAGAGCGTTGCTTGACGATGGCTAGCGCGGATACAGGACTATACACCCTAACCGTTCCAACTGGG
>SKHL01000087.1 GCA_007116995.1 Limnochordia bacterium | reverse complement strand
GTTTCCAGTTATACTAATCTTTATTGGAGTTAACTATCTACTCTATAACATGGGTGTTGTTAGCATTACACCCTGGGAAGTCTTTGTTACTTACTGGCCTTTAATCATTGTTTACCTTGGGTTGAAAATGCTCGTAAGTTATGGGACTAGACGTAAGAGTGGTCGATTCGTGTCGAACTCAGAGCTACTACTATCCCTTTCAGTAATTATATTAGGCTCATACCTGATACTGCCGCGATTTGGATACGATCTTGGTCTCTTCTCATGGAGTGTAATGTGGCCTACTGTGCTTATACTTTTAGGAATTAGCGAACTAATATCCAGAAAAGGTATCTTCTTTAGCTCATCGTCAAAATCTCATCGCTCATTTATTGGCGAGGTTCACCATGGAGGAGAATCCTGGTTCGTGGAGGATATGGACCTCTGGCATAGTATTGGAGAAGTCCACCTTGATCTAACTAAGGCAATTATTCCGAATAAAGAGGTGCGGCTAAATATTAATGGATTGGTAGGAGAGGTCGTGTTATACGTACCATCTGATCTACCAGTCAAAGCAGAATGCAGCTTAAGCATTGGTGACATGAATATTCTTGATCAACACCAAGATGGCCTAGGTCGATCGATACTTCTAGAAACCCCTGGCTATACCGATGCCCAACGCAAATTAAACCTGCGGATACATTGGAAAGTGGGCGATGTTAGAGTGCGCCGAATTGGGTAAGGAGTGATTCAATGACAAATCTACGCTGGAAATGGATTAGCTTCCACATTTACAGCAATCTAACAGCACTTATATTTATCCTTATGCTACTGGCCTTCATGTTTTGGTCACAGATAACACAGCTATCAATAGACCAGATTATATACTTTATTTTTGTTGGCCTTACGGGATCCGTTTTCCTTGGATTGATGTGTGGTTTCAAGTTCTCGAAAAATATGCGTAACCGCCTTGAGGAAATCACCATCGGCGCTAAGAGCCTTGCATATGGAAACCTAACCTATCGATTGCCATTTACTGACGATAAGGAAATTGGAGACATCGCCTTATCCTTTAATGAAATGGCGAGACGAATAGAAGAGCAAGTTGCTGCTCTCCAAAAACTCAACGCCGAAAATGAGGAATTACTGCTCAAAGCCCGTTCAACAGCTGTTACTGAAGAACGGCAACGATTGGCTAGAGACTTACATGACGCTGTTAGCCAACAGCTGTTTGCTATCTCCATGACCGCAGCAACAACCGCTCGGATAATGCAAAAAAATCCTGCTAAGTCCCAGAAGCTAGTTGAAAATATTGAACAGTCAGCTGCGAAAGCCCAAGCCGAAATGAGAGCGTTACTCCTGCAACTTAGGCCAGCCACATTAGAGAATCAACCATTGAAAGAGGCTGTTGTCGCATTAGCGCAAGAATTAGAAGCGAAACAAACCATACGTTGTGAGCTTCACCTTGATCTTCTGGACTTACCTGCTAATATTGAGAACCAAATCTACCGTGTATTGCAGGAAGGACTATCTAATGTCCTTCGGCACTCCGAGGCTACGACGGTGACGATAAAACTTAGCCAAGCCAAGAATAGCGAACGTGTCCAATTAATTATTGAAGACAACGGTAAAGGATTTTCCAAAGAACAACTCCCACAGACTTCGTATGGAATTAAGACCATCAAAGAAAGAATTCATGAACTCGGTGGTACTGTAGACTGGCTATCCTATCCTGGGCAGGGCACTCGTCTAGAAGTCCATGTACCGATCATGAATAATACTAGAGAGGATGGGTTAGTTGGACAATAATGTAATTACCGTGATTGTAGTGGATGATCATGAAATGGTTCGCAAAGGTCTAATCGGCTATCTAGAAACTGAGGATGACATTAAGGTTCTAGGAGAGGCAGAGAATGGAACAAAGGCCATAAAACTCTGCGCCAAGCACAAACCTGATGTAGTCCTTATGGACCTAATCATGGATGTAATGGATGGCGTAGAAGCGACAAAGCAGATAAAAGAACAACTCCCACAGACTACAGTAATCATATTAACTAGTTTCATTGATGAAAAGCAAATATTCCCAGCCCTAGAAGCAGGTGCTTTAAGTTATTTACTTAAAACGTCTCGCGCTGAAGACATTGTTACTGCGATTCGCATGTCTATAAAAGGCGAGGCTATGATCGAGCCTAAGGTTGCCACAAAAATGCTATCCAAGATGCGAAACCAAGGAGGTCTACCCCATAATAGCTTAACTAGACGAGAGTTAGAGGTTCTCTACTTAATTGGTCAAGGGAAAACAAACCAAGAGATAGGTGATGACCTTTTCATAGGAATTAAAACCGTAAAAACTCATGTGTCCAACATATTAAGTAAACTTGGTGTAGAAGATCGAACACAAGCGGCCATATATGCTCATAGAAATGATCTCGTATAAGCGGTCAATGCGACGAAGAGGTAACTTCTACCGCAAAGAAAATTTATGCTTCCCAATATCACATAAAAAGCCTCATAGGCTCACTTGGAGATCCTACAAGGCTCTTTAAACTTAATTCCAGGCAGTGAGCTACTCTCCCACCACGAGATGTGGCAGTACCATCGCCGCTAGAGGGCTTAACTGC
>SKHL01000228.1 GCA_007116995.1 Limnochordia bacterium | reverse complement strand
GCAGCGACGCCCGTCGTACCGGGATTTTTGGATGAACTTGTTAATAAGTGATAGAAGAGTGAAGTAAAACATTAAGCCTACCACATTTATGTGGTAGGCTTAACTATCAATACAGGACTTCGCAATCTTCTTAACGAAGTAGTTATAGAATAAAAACGGGAGGTATATTTGCTGTTTGTCAATAGCGACACATAGAGTTTTATTCGCATTGGGAGAACGGCTACTCCGTACAAATGTAGATTTAGAAGACTAAATTACAGTATGGAAAAAGAGGTAGATTCTAGATGAATATTGTTATAGCTGGTGCTGGTAAATTAGGGTATAAGCTAGCGGAATCTTTTTCGCTTGAGCAGACCAACCTCACTATTATAGATATAAACGAGGATTCTTTGGAGAATGTAGCTAGCACGCTTGATGTTCTAACGGTGGAGGGTAATGCAGTATGGGTATCTGTGTTAGAGCAAGCAAATGTGAGAAGAGCCGACTTATTCATTGCAGTGACTAGTAGTGATGAGATAAATATTTTAGCAAGCTCTCTAGCAAAGAGGCTAGGGTGTGAAAAGGTAATTGCCCGTGTGCGTAACCCTGGATATGGCAACCAATTAGACATGCTTAAAAAGAACTTTAATGTAGATTATATTGCCAATCCCGATCTAGAAATGGCCAAGGAAGTTGCTCGGTATCTTTTAAAGGGATACTCCATTCATGTGGAGAACTTTGCCCAAGGCAGAGTGATCATGGTTGATTTTCGCGTGCGTAGTTTAAAAGGAATAGCAGGCAATCGCATTTGTGATCTAGACTTACCCAAGGGTACGCTGATTGCAGCTATATTAAGGGATAATGAAACAATCATACCTGATGGACAGAGTCTGTTACAATCGAGTGATGTTATTTATGTTATTGGCAAACGGCAGCCCATTAATAATTTTTCTAAACAATTTGGGGCTGTAATCAGAAGGAATCCTGTTCGACGCGTCATGATTCTAGGTGGAGGTCGCGCTGGGTATCACTTAGCCCATAGATTACTGCAGAGTAATATTCAAGTTAAGATTATAGAACAAGATAGAGCACGATGTGAATATCTTGTTGAAAACTTGAAGGGTGCTTTAGTTATTCATGGCGATGGAACGGATCGCCATCTGCTAGCTGAAGAGAAGAGTGATGAAATGGACGCACTTATTTCCATGACAGGACTTGATGAGGAAAATCTACTTTTAGCTTTACTTGGTAAAAAGTTAGGCATCAGTAAGGTAATAGCGAAAGTGAGTCGTCCAAACTATGTGCCCATAATTGAACAGCTTGGTATTGATCTAGCTGTTAATCCTGTGCTGATTGTAGCTGGAGATATTCTTCGATTTGTTCAAGGAGGAATAGTGGTTTCGCTATCACTACTATTGCAAGGTCAGGCCGATGTCTTAGAGGTAATCGCACAGGAGGACTCGCAAATTGTAGACAAGCCTCTTACAGAACTGCGTTTACCAAAAGGAATTATCATCGGTGCTATAGTTCATGATTGTGATGTGCGAATTCCAGATGGAAGTGCTAAAATTTCCTCTGGAGATCGAGTAATCGTTTTTTGTTTGCACTCTGAGCTTGCGACGCTAGAAAAACTTCTTCACTCTAGAAAAAGGGGTATATTAAATGAATTATGGCATAATCGTAAAAGTCCTCGGTAGTCTGCTGTTATTTGAAGCCATAGCGCTTTTACCCCCATTAGCGATATCTCTATACTTTAAAGGAACCGACACCTTGGCTTTTTTTATTACTATTGTAGTGTTGGTGATAGTAGGATTTCCCATTGCTTTATTCATGCCTACAAAGTCTAAAGCAATTCGTGCTAAAGAAGCTCTTAGTATTGTTGCCTTAGGGTGGGTATTTATTTCCCTTTTTGGGGCGCTTCCCTTTTATCTTTCCGGGAGTATTCCCTCTCTAGTCGACGCTTTTTTTGAATCTGTATCAGGACTAACTACCACTGGGGCAACCATTCTAGATAACATAGAAGTATTGCCTCGTGGTATATTATTTTGGCGTTCTTTTACTCATTGGCTTGGTGGTATGGGGATTATTGTGCTAACTTTAGCGGTTTTGCCAGCTCTTGGAGTTGGCGGATATCAGATTTTCAAGGCTGAAACTCCAGGACCAACAGCAGGGAAACTAGCACCAAGAATGAAAGATACAGCGAAAATACTATATGGTGTGTATCTAGTCGTGACAGTGATACAGACTCTGCTATTGTACTTTGGGGGCATGTCTATTTATGATGCTATCGTTCATACGTTTGGCACGGTGGGAACTGGAGGGTTTTCTACTAGAAATGACAGTATAGGAGCCTTCAACAGTACGTATATCTATTTCGTGATTTCCATCTTTATGCTAGCAGCGGGTGTGAATTTCTCCCTCTACTATGAAGTATACCAAGGGAGATGGAAGAGAGTTATTCGTAATTCTGAACTACAGCTCTACCTGTCTATTGTAGCAGTAGCAGTTACATTAATCACCTTTAACGTATATGGAAAGGTTTATGTCTCGTTATTTGAATCTTTTCGGCAAGCCTTGTTTCAAGTAAGCGCTTTTGTTACTACCACTGGTTATGGAACGGCCGATTACGAGCTTTGGCCGAAATTTAGTCAAGGAATACTTCTATTTCTTATGTTCGTAGGGGGATCTGCGGGCTCAACAGCAGGGTCGATAAAAATAATCCGACACTTAATTTTGTTTAAACTAGTAAGAAGAGAGATATCTAGGGTGCTTCATCCTCGCGCATTTATTCCAGTGAAAGTTGATGGAAAGACAATTTCGAATGAAGTAGAGAGAAATATAATTGGGTTTTTCTTTCTCTACTTGATTATTTTTGTTTTCGGTAGTTTACTAATGATGCTACTGGAAAACCTAGACTTTACTACGGCAACAACATCTGTTGCTGCAACAATAGGAAATATTGGTCCTGGATTTGGATTGGTGGGACCGGGAAATTCCTATTCGTTTTTTGGATCTCCTAGTAAAATTGTCTTATCCTTCTTTATGTTATTAGGTAGATTAGAGCTCTTTACTCTGTTTATTTTGCTTACTCCTGACTTTTGGAGAGAATAGGATTAGCACTTTCATCAATGAAGAAGCGATTGAGTTCTCCGCGCGTTTATTGGGAATTATGTTCATGATGGACACAATCATATAGCAGTGGGAAGCATATCCTTCCATGTTTAGCAAGAAAAGGGATGGAATAGCCCGTTCAATAATTCAGACTTTTTTTAAAAGTAGTTGACATTGTTGCTGAATGAATGTATGATTTTACTATATTGTGTAGGTTTTGGTAACCTGCGACGAAGGAAGCGAAATCTAAATCATGGGGAGGAAGAAGAGATGAGAGAGAAAGCACAACTGAGTAATCGAGTTATTGCAGCATTAATTGACGGATTGATCGCCTGGGTATTCGTGGTAATTCCTGTTATCGGGGGTATAGTCAGTGTGGTTTATATCTTGTTGAAAGATGCCATCCTGTATCAAATTACTAAAGATGAGCAATGGAAAAACAAGAGTATTGGCAAGAAGATTATGAGTCTCGAGGTGCAGAGTTTAGCGGGAGAGACGATTGATTTCGCCCTTTCAGCGAAAAGAAATATTACGATTACACTAGGTAATTTCATTGCGATTATTCCCTTGATTGGCTGGATTATTGGACCAATTGTAGCCATGATTTTGGTCATTATTGAGTTGGTTTTACTTCTATCAGACAATCGCGGTCAGCGGCTAGGAGACCGTTGGGCGAAAACCACGGTTGTAAGTACGGTTGTTGGAGCTACTACAGTGGATGTTAAACCAAAGGATCCTTCCATAAGTTAATGATATAACATAGCGAAAACCAGAAGACTACGTAACGTCGAAAACGATATTTCCTTCTCATTCTAGGTTAGGATGTCTCTCTGTACTCGCTTTTAGGGTGGGGGATATTACGGATGCTGGAATCCCTATGGAAACACGGGTACCTATGTCTTGGCGGCTTAACACCTCAACACATCCACCATGACGCTCAATAATCCATTTCGCAATGGATAAACCTAACCCTGTTCCTCCTGTGGCTCGGGCTCGAGACTCATCAGCACGATAGAATCTATCAAAAATGCGCGATACTGCTTCGGGTGGAATACCAATACCATTATCCTGCACAGCTAACCAAGCCATGCTATCTCGCGCTGTAAGCATGATGATGTGAACCGAGCTATTGCGACGGATGCGACGCAATAGCTCTATACCATTTAACCCAGGCAGCATAATGTCTAGCAGAATAAGGTCAAACTCCTCAGATTCAGCTAACTCAAGACCGATCCGGCCGTCTAATGCTTTGACTACTTCATATCCTTCATAATTCAATTCCATCTCCACAAAACGGGCAAATTTTTTTTCGTCTTCGATGATTAGTATTCTCGCACTCATCAGATGTCACCTCTTCCAGCTTCCCTGAAAATCAATAGCGGCTTAAAAAGAAGCGGGATTACAATAACTAATAAGATTATCAATTTAAAAAAGTGACAGATCCCAATGGAGGTTCATTATTATGTTCAAGCAGATGGTTAACCCCGATCTTTACCATGGTCGTAATTCTATGCGAGATTTCTTTGAAGGTTGGTACTTTAAAGTGGTGGATAGATCCGGGAAATATTCCTTTGCCCTTATTCCTGGAGTGTTCTGGGGGAAGCAGGAAAATGAGCACCATGCCTTTTTACAGATACTTGATGGCAAAGATGTAAGCTATCAATATATTACTCTTCCCACCTCGGCTTTTCGAACTACCGATCGCCCCTTTGCGGTAGTCCTTACGGATGTGGGTAAGTTTACCCTGCAAGGCTTCTCTGTAACCGTTCAAACTCAACAATGTAATATTGAAGGAGAACTTAGTTTTACCTACACGAAGCGCTGGTCCGATAGTTGGCTGTCACCAGGTAGTATGGGTGCATATAACTTTATTCCGGGTATGCAGTGCTACAGTCAAGTTTGCGCGATGGAGGTGGGTCTATCAGGAGAACTGATGAAAAATGGAGAAACAATTTCTTTCGACGGTGGCAAGGGATATATTGAAAAGAACTGGGGAAGGGCGTTTCCCTACTCCTGGATATGGATACAGTCTAATCACTTTCGTCACAGTGACGCTGCGGTTAGTTGTTCTATTGGGCATATTCCCTTACTTTGGACTAGTTTTCGGGGATTTTTAATTGGATTATATCTTGACGATACGTTTTATGAATTTACGACAATGAATGGCAGTAAGATGGAAATTGTATCGACTAATCCCGATATGGAAATACATGTAAGCAATAAAAAGCATAGATTACGTATCCAAACTAGCTGCCGACCAGAAACCTTTATTCTGTGTCGAGGCCCTCGCAACGGAGAGATGGTGCCCATGGTGGAAGAGTGTTTACAGGGACAGCTAGAGGTTTCTCTTCATGAAAATGAAAGTGGGATCTGCGTATGGTCTGATAAAGCGGATGCAACAGGGTTAGAATACGGTGGTGACCAAATGAAAATCATCGACGAGTTACTGCGAAAGGATGAAGCGGCTTCTGCGAAAGAAAAAAACAGTCTCCAGGGTCCTAGACTATAGCCAAGATACCGTGAATGAGCTGAATTTTCATAGTATCCCTCTGAATATGGGATTGGGATATTGGGAGTAATGTGGTAACTATGGGAGGATACACATATGAGCATTATAACAATCGTAGGCGCTGGCATGATGGGCTCGGCTATGAGTTTTCCTTTGCGGGACAATAACCATGAGGTTCGTCTTGTAGGAACCCATCTTGACCGTGAGGTTATTACCGCTGTGAAGCAAACGGGTTTTCATCCCACATTAAAGCGTAAATTACCAGCTGGAATTCATGCATTCCAACTGGAACAGTTAGAACAGGCACTAATCGGAGTGGATCTGATTATAGGTGGAGTCAGCAGCTTTGGGATAGATTGGTTTACCGAAAAAGTGGTGCCACAGATACCCTCGACAAAGCCACCCGTTTTAATGGTGACGAAGGGGCTTCAGGAACTGGAGGATGGGAGCGTGCAGCCCTTTCCAGAGCATTTGAAGAAGGACTCATCATTATCGTTTAATGCGATAGGAGGGCCCTGTACAAGCTATGAGTTAGCAGATCAGCGCCACTCTGCTGTGGCGTTTTGTGGAGATGATCGGTCCATACTTGTAAGGCTTAAGGGGCTTCTAGAAACTCCTTATTATCACATCAGTCTATCCACAGATGTGATCGGGGTGGAATCGGCCGTTGCACTAAAAAATGCATATGCTCTCGGGATAACCTTGGCAATTGGCCAAGTTGAAAAGGACGAGGGGGTTGGGTGTATGGAGGCCTACAACCCCCAGGCAGCTATTTTTGGACAAAGTACCCGGGAAATGACTCACTTGGTAAGGTTATTCGGAGGTAAAGAAGAAAGCCTGCTCTATGGTGTAAGTGACTTATATGTAACAGTATTTGGTGGGCGTACTCGTAAACTGGGGATTTTACTAGGTCGAGGTTTATCCTTTGCCCAAGCCATGCAGGAGCTAGAAGATATTACCTTAGAATCGGTTGTGATTACAACTCGCATCGCCAGAGCCTTGCGGAACCTAGCAGTTCGGGGATTAGCAAAAGTATCGGATTTTCCATTATTAACCCATATCGATCAGGTCATCAATCAAGGGAAACTAGTGGATATTCCTTGGAAACAGTTCTACATGTAGAGGAATAAGGAAAAACAGCCGTGCCCAGTTAACGAGCACGGCTGTTTTTCAGGGCCGTATGATAGACCCCTGAATTGGTCAGAAATACCCTCCTGTAATGGCTGTGAACATAACATAGATCGGGGAATGTATGATATATCCATGCTTCTGCATAAAGTACCGTTAATCTTGTTAAATATCAGTATATCCCGGAATTTCCATATCAGCCCAGGGGGTATACGTATCCTGTATTAAAAGACCTGTATCAGGATCTTTTGGTACCTTTGCTTGCGGAAACTTACGCCAGTAATCACCATCGATACCGGCAGTTTCTCCACCCTCCTGAAGGTGTGCAAATAACTTGTGTCGCATCTCTAGCAACGTATCCCGAGTGAATATCACGCCAGCTTTATTTCGTCTTTCTTCAGGATCCTTATTTTTATCAATTAGATATTCCTGATTATCTGGAGCACTATAAAAATATTTCCAATCTTTGTTTACAGCCATATATGAAGATCTTGCAGCTCTGAACAGTTCCTCATCTTCTAGATAGTCTTCAGGAATTTTACTATTAGGGTCATTCTTATCAACAAAATTAGTCTGATCATAGGCTAGCTGGCTAAACACCAGTTCTCTATCACAATTACTTGTAATAATATTATAAACATCAACTCCATCCACTCGAAGAGTATCAAGAGAAAGATTAGCTGCACCCAGGAGAGTAGGAGCAACATCAACTAAACTAACTGCAGTTTCACAGATCTTTCCTCCCTCAAACCGCCCGGGCATACTGAGAATGAAGGGGATTCTGGAGCTGGAATCGTGCATACTGCGCTTCCCAAAACAGTTATAGTCTCCAAGGTGTTCTCCATGATCACCAGTAAATAAGATCATTGTGTTTTTCAACTGTCCAGTAGCCTCGAGAGTATCCATAACTCGACCAACCTGATAGTCAAGAAACGAAATACAAGAATAATAGTAGGCTTTCATACAGCGCAATAGATTATTATCAATCCCCTGATCCCTGTATTTATAGCGATTCTGACATCGATTAACATAGGTTTGTAATGACTCTACATCATCGGGTACCTTGGGCAAAGGCATTTCAGCAGCACGATATAATTTATGCCAGGGATTTGGTGGAGTAAAAGGTGGGTGAGGATGAATAAAGCTAGAGAAAAGATACCAGGGCTGCTCAGCTTCCTTTTGTTCTTTGAGAAAAGCAATTGATCGATCACCAATCCACTGGGTAGGATGATCCTCCTGAGGTAGCTGAGCAGGCTGTGGTATATAATACATCTCTCCTTTTACACCAATTGTTTCACAAATATAATCATAGCCTCTATCAGATAAATACTTTAAATAATCTTCACCTTCAAGATTACTAGCACTGCTTGCCTGTCTTTCCCTTGTTTCAAAACCTCGCAGGGCTTGCCTATCAGGAGTAAAATGACATTTCCCAATTCCATGAGTGCGGTAACCCCCATCAGTTAAAGCCCCCATAAAAGACTGGCGTCCATCAGTAGGCATTAAAGTATTTTCATAACAGCCTGTATTCATGGGATACTGACCATATATCATCGAACATCTTGCCGAAATACAGACCGGCGAGGGTGAATAAGCATTGCTAAAAGCAATACCATTCTGACAGAGTTTATCCAGATTGGGAGTTTTGATTATAGGATTCCCGAGAGCTCGAATTGTATCAAAACGCATCTGATCTACAAAAAAATGAAGTATATTAGGTTTATTGTTCATTAAAAACCGCCTCTTATTTGTTTTTCCCCACATGTAATCATCATAAGTAATTATCAATAGTTACTTGTATATAGCTAGATATAGTTTAAGATTTTTCTGACATATTGTAAACCTGAGGCTGGACTTGTTAATACAGGTTTACCAGCTATATCTGTCAATGTATCTTTCATCCTGGCCATAGAGCCCTGTGCTAATACTAAAACATCAACTTTTTCAGCTATATCTTTTGCAGTTTCAATTATAAGCCGGTCATGTTTATCATTATTTCCTTCTAATAAAGCATGAAAGGCTCCTTTGGCTAATCCATTAACAATTTCACATTCTTTATTAATCTTAACTGCCTGCTTTTTTAATAGTCTTATTGTAGGATTTAAAGTAGTGGGCAAAGTAGCCAGTACTCCGATTTTTTTTGCTTTTTTCACTGCTTCTACAGCCATTGGTTCATCAATTTTAATAATTGGTTTATCAAAAAATTCATTGGCAATATCTACGAGTTCTCCAACAGAAGAGCAGGTGTTCAAGATTACATCTGCTTTAATATCATATATAGCAGCTTCATAATATTTGAGCACTCTTCTTTTTACACCTAAAGTTACTTTACCATTTTCTATTACTTCCTGTATTAAGCTATCATCTACAATATTTATCATCTTACTTTCAGGTATTATTTCTTTATGCAATTTTTTAAGAGGATTAACAAGGGCATCTGCAGTATAAATCGCCACTATTTTTTTCATAATTATATCCATTCCTTCGTTTTTTGTCAATATATTTGTCCACTTTTGCAATTTTGAAAACGGTAGTAAGCAAGCTTATCTTAACCAAAACTCATTTTTCTTTGCCAATGCTTTTTCAGCTGCCTGTACAATGTCGTTAATTCCCATATTATATTTATCCAGTAAGGCTTCTGCTTCTCCTGATTCTGGAAATACATCCTGTAAGCCTAATCTAATAACTGGGACTGGGTAGTTTTCGGAACTCAATTCTGTAATAGCACTACCAAGACCGCCGATAATGTTATGGTCCTCTACAGTTACAGCAGCATTTGTCTTCTTTAATATTTCTACTATTTTTTTATCTAGAGGTTTTAATGTATGTGCCTCGATAACTTTTATCCTTATATCCTTTCTTTCCAGTAATTCAGCTGCAGCTAATACTCTTCTTGTAATTGGCCCACAGACAAAAATAGCCAGATCCGTTCCTTTATCAAATAAGGTTCTCATTTTTCCCAGTTCAAAATCAATACTATTTTCAAAAATAGTATCTTCTTTACCATTACCAACTCTAAGATAGGCCGGACCTTCTACATCAACAAGTGATTTCGTTGCCTGAAACACTTCATTTCCATCTGCAGGTACCACAACTTTGATGCCTGGTATACTGCGTACTATACCTAAATCTTCAAAAAATTGATGTGTAACACCTTCACGCTCACCTCCATGTAATCCTCCATTAGCCCCTATAAATTTTACGTTGAGATTGGGATATGCCACAAAGGTTCTCATCTGCTCACAGGCCCTCATGGTTAAAAAACCTGCATATGTCGCCACAAAAGGTTTGAAACCACTGGCTGCCAG
>SKHL01000110.1 GCA_007116995.1 Limnochordia bacterium | reverse complement strand
CGGACTACCAATCATTAAGAACCAAGTTTTATCTGTGTGCAAAGTCTATGAATTAACGCGTGATGCCGATATCGAAACAGGCCATATCCGGTTTAAGGGTGATATTATTATTAGGGGAAATGTCTGTGAGCAAGTACGTGTAGAAGCTGCTAGTGGGAGCATACAAGTCTTTGGTATGACCTCAGGAGCTACTATTCTTGCTGACCGTGATATTAGTATTACACACAATGCGGTATCTTCTCAGATCATAGCTGGTGGGATAGCCGTAGCCAACTTGAAAATTCTATCGCATTTACTCACCTTATCAGACCAAATTCAACAACTGTTGGGAGCGTACTACGTTGTCAGTGCCAAACAGCAAACTCATGCTGGTAAGCTGATCAAGAATCTTTTAGAGCTGAAATTTCACAATATTCCCCGGGAAATTACCAAATTAACACAATATATGTCTAATACAGAATCCTTGCTTGACTCGGAATTTAATCAATTTATACGTCAGCTAGATTGCATATTTCTAAGTAGAGACCCATTAGAGATGACAGAGATCCAGCCCATGGAGGACCTGCTCGTCGAAGTGCAGCAATGGAGAGACCACTACAAAAAGGATACAGATCAAATTGCCAATATTATTGTCAGTAATTTGCAGAACTCAAAGCTTGAGGCATCTGGTATAATTAGTGTTAGCGGAAAGGGTAGCTACTACTCCACCGTCATAGCGAGAAAGGGTTTTAAGCAAACTCGTGGCTTATTCCGAGGCGGTGAATTACTTGTAGAGGAAGGTAACATCTCTGTAAAAGAAATTGGTGGCCCTACAGGTATCGCGACGAAAGCGATTATTACTCAGATGGGAAAAATGAGTTTCGGAACCGTTCATCCTAATGTAACAGTGGAAATGAGGGATCAAAAATATCTTTTTGACCATAAGGCCAAAGCTGTGCGTGTTATATGGACAGATCAATTGAAAGTCTATAGTGGCTCTACAGAATTGATGTAACTATGAGTAGCTTGAAGGAGGTATTGCATGACAGGATCCAACACCCAAAGAATGATCCATCTTAGCTTAATGGTGGGATTAGCCATGGGTTTGCACATCTTCGAGTCATTTTTACCCATGCCCTATCTGTTTCCAGGAGCGAAGCTAGGATTAGCTAACATTGTAACATTATTTGTAATGGTCTCCTTTGGAGTTAAAGCTGCTATTTTAATTAGTGTCCTACGAACTATCTTAGGATCATTACTGATTGGGACACTGCTTAATATTACCTTTTTTCTCAGCTTTTCTGGAAGCCTAGTTAGTGCCCTTATAATGGGACTAGCGTATGTATATTTAAAGAACCATCTCAGTCTAATGGGTATTAGCATTCTAGGGGCTCTTACTCATAATCTTGCGCAAGTGGCTGTAGCAGCGTATTTTATTGGCACCGTCGGTATTTTTATTTATCTACCCTATTTGCTAATTTTTGCCTTACCCACTGGTTTTTTCGTAGGAATAGTAACTGCCCAACTACTTCGACTAAGGCACTTTGAACATTTATTGTGAACCGTTCATAAGATGTTTTGGATATTAAACATCTCCTTTCGATAGATATGACTTAGATGCATATCCAAGGCTGCTAGTTCTGCTAGAGATGCGGCTTTGTCTTGTGAGGATTGCAGACTGATAATTCGAGCTATAAATAGTTCGACTTGTTCAATTTCACTGTGCGTAATAAATAGGTCCCAGCGATCTTGAACTTCATTCCATTGTTTCTGTAGTTGTTCTGTATCACGTTGCGCACTTTCCCAGTCATCTGCATTGATTTTTATGCTAATTCCAGGTACCATTTCCCGCATCTCACTAGCTATTTCTAATATCTGCTGTTGAGTATGAATTCCAAACACAACAAAGACTACCATCAAAAATCCCAAAAATATTAGCAACTTCACATCTATCCCTCAATTCACTTGCTTTCTCTTAGCATCTTTCAGTTGGTAATACAAGCGACCGGTAGTATCTAGGCTTGCTAATAGCACGTCTCTAGGTCTTACAATTCCATACTTCTGAAGTTCATTAGTCAACCATGCTTCGTCTAGGTGAACCTCCTTGAAATTCTTTTTTTGAATCGATCCGTCGATAATTAGCGGAACCGGTATACCCTCGTAGGAGGTATCTATTTTCAGATCTTCGGAATTAACAGGTCTTTTCTGCGACTTAGGAATCACGCTTAGATCGCCGCTAGTTTCTAGAATAGCATACTCTACATCAGAGATATTCGAGTATCCCTTAGTGCGTAACTGCTCTAGTAATTCGTTTAGATTATAGCGCGCGTTATATAGTTGTTTTTCTTGGACAATACCATTTTGCACTACAATTGAAGGAGTACCATCCATTATTGAACGAAACCAGAGGCTCTTTAAGGCCACATAAGAGATTAGGACCTGGATGAATAAAAGTGTAAGAATAGGAACGAGTCCATTAACTAAGGGAATCCCCTTATCCTCCATGGGTACAGATGCAAGTTCTGCAATCATGATCGCTATCACCAATTCATAGGGTTCTAATTGTCCAATTTGTCTTTTCCCCATTAAACGCATTGTAAGTACGACTACACTGTAAAGGATGAAAGTACGAACAAAACTGACTAACATAGGGACACCTCCGCGAACTAGTATGTCCATCTTAAGATAGATTCTGCATATTTCTCCATGGCAGTTAAGTACTAGATATAGTTAATTTCGACAAGATATGGAAATAGGAGTGTCTATCGACAGGCTTACGTTCTAAGTTGAAGGAGGAACCAGTATAATATGATCTTAGCCCATCTAGCAATTTTTGCCTATGAATCACCTAGACTGAGGTCATCATGAGTCATCCATTTACTTATCGAGTGTGCTCTGACACTTATTGGATCTAGCAGGATGTCTCCATAAAATCCAGAATTATATTAGGATATGAGGATAATTGGAAACAGTATGGGGGGCTATTCGGTGTTAGCAGGCAAAAGCATAGTAAGCACTAGCATTGTTGTACTTATAGTCATCTTAACGTCTCCCTTTGGCTGGACTAATGGTTTCTATACATTAGAGACTCCAAATTTTTATATTCATTTTCCCGCAGAGTATCAAGAGTACGCGCAGGAGGCAGGTAGTGCGGCGGAATGGGCCCACAGAGTACTCCAACCCGAATTTCGCCATAAACTGAAGGAACGTACTCATATTGCAATTCTAGATAGCAGTGATCTTCCAAACGGATTTGCAGATCCGGTTTTGTTTAACCGCATTGGTTTATATCCAGTGGATCTAGTCGGCTATGGGTACCGCTCTGGAATGAGCGCTAATGGTGGAGATTGGTTGCGCATGCTTATCTTGCATGAGTATACACATATATTGCATTTAGATCGGAATACAGGGACCGCTAGGAATATTCGCTCAATATTTGGGCGGGTGCCCGGAGTGAGTAACCCTCATATACTTCAGTCTTATGCTCTCATGGAAGGTGTAGCCGTCTGGCAGGAAACAGATAAAACAAAGGCAGGTAGAGGGAGCGCAGGGTTTTATGATATGTTCCTAAAAGCCATTAATGATAATGATCTTTATTTGCAGGGCGATCAAGTCTTAGGACCCTATGGCTTAACGGGATGGCATCCTGGTATATCTCATTACTTCTATGGATACCTATTTGTAAACTATTTAATCGAACAATATGGATTAGATACGTTTTATCGCTTGCTAGACTACCTGGCTGGGCAACCCATGTCATTAGATAAGGGCCTTAGTCAAGTATATTACCTTGGATTTAGTCAACTATGGGACGACATGATCTACCAAATGCGAGTAACCCCACCTCATAGCATAGCTGATAGCACGATTTGGGACTACCTCGGTACCGCAGGACACATTCAACGCCACCCAGTTTACTCACCTGATGGAATGTATATTGCCTATATGACAAGTGGTGCCACTGCTTCAGCTGTCCGCATATATAACATGCTTTCAGGGGAAGACAGACAGATAGTACAGGGTCAGTTCGGAGATGAAGCGACAATACAGTGGCTAGATGACAACACCCTAGTTTATAGTAAGCTAAACAAGGATGAATATGGAGCTCTTCGTTATGATTTGTATCAGTATAGTCTAACTGAGCGACGTGAGCAAAAACTTAGTTATGGACAACGCATCTATGCGGTAGCTACACAGCGTAATGGACCACTTGTATATCTACAACGATACAATTCCCATACTGTTATGGGTTTGAAACAGGGTAATAGCTTTAGCACGATTATAAATGAGCCTGGAGACCGGCTAGGGAACATAACGATATCTCCTAGTAACGGTCAGATCGCCTTCAGTGTAACGGAAGCGAATGGATACAGCAATCTGTATTTACTAACCCTGGATCATCATGGCATTAGCAGACAAGCCTTGACCCAAGATAAACAAAGCCAAGGCAATCCTTCCTATAGTCCCGATGGCCGTTATCTGTTCTTCGATGCGAATTACGATAATCGATTTAATATATATAGTTGGGATAGCGTTCGTAACCAATTTTATCAAGTGACCCATACACAATACGGTGCATTCGCACCGACGATCTCTCCAGACGGGAACTGGCTTGTAGCGATGAATTATACAAAGGCTGGATATCGATTAGGAAAAATCAAAGTAGATCCAGCAAACTGGACTGAAATAGATCTATCAAAGCAGCTATTGCCAGAGAATACCGATCGAGCTCGATATCTCGGTATCATTCGTCCTTATTCACCAATCAATAGCATGCGACCTCGCTTTTGGTTACCCATGCTCAAGGGGGATCCACAGCTTTGGACCGGAATATATACGGCTGGCAAGGATGCGTTAGACTTTCATCACTATAGCGCAAGCCTAGGCTATGGTTGGGAATCAGAAACAGTGGACTATAGTTTTACTTATCAACGGCGCTTTCCATTACGATTCCAGCCTACCTTATCCCTATCTCTGTCCCAGAAAAGTCAGGCTAAATCAGATTATTGGATTCAGAAACAGAAGCTAGAGCTCGTCTCATTCCTGCAACGCAAGAGCACTTTTTCTGTACTCCAAGCTGGCGTAGCCCTCACTGGTGGAAGGGTTCAAGTGGGTACAGCGTTGGATAGTAGCATTAGCAGAAGCATCTTTGTAAGCTACCAGGACTATATAGGACTAGATCAATGTTGGCAAAGGCGGGGAGGTTCAGTCGCATTCACCCAAGACTTAAATACCGTAGACAAATATAGTTCAATCTTGATTCACTGGCAAGAAAACTGGGGAATCCTAGATACAGGAACTCTGTCTCTCCGAACTCAAATCGGGCGCTCCGAGGATCCAAAGGCCTTTGATGTAGGTGGATTAGATGGTGACTTTGCTATGCGCGGTTATAGCAAAGTCGAATCTCAACATACAAGTATTCTGTCTGTGCAATATGAGCATATATTGGCCCCTATCGAACGCGGTTGGCAGGATTTGCCCTTTTTTATTCAGGATCTCCGAGCATCAATCTTCACTGACATAGCCCTACTATCGCGGAGTGAACAGTCGTGGCGGTCTGTAGGATTAGAAATAGGACCAAATATCAGCTTATATTATGGTAATGCCTCCCTAGAGCCGCGGATAGGAGTTGTGAAGACTATTGATAACCCAAAGGCCCTATGGTACTTGCAGTTAGGCGTCGCCTCATTTTACTTTTAGATTTACTCTTGACATTCCTTGGAAATCCCTGTATGCTAATATAAAATACCCATACAGGGTATATCAGAGTAAAAGGAGGATTTATGTGCAAACCATAGTATTCAATGTAAATGGTATGAGCTGTAACCATTGCGCCAATACGGTCAAGTCTATCCTACTAGAAATAGCTGGTGTCAAACAGGTAAAGGTAGATTTAGCTGGGAAAAAGGTAACGGTATCTACGGAAGCTAGTGCGTCTAAACAGACAATGATGACAGCCATTGAAGAAGCTGGGTATGAGGTTGTTCTATAGAGATGTGGTTCTCCCGACTCTTTTTTTCCATATCAGAAAATATACGTTTTTGTTAGTTCTATTAGAAGGTTTCCATTTTTTACTCATAGAGAAAAGTAAAGTGAGGGTTGACTATGCGTAATGGGACCGCTGGTTAGTTGTTTTCAGATCCTGATGAGGATATTGGGTATGATATCTTGACAAGCTAGCCCTATTAGGGTACAAAGGTAAAACGTAGAGCGAGTAGATCAAGATGACTAAAGGAGCGAGCTGCCACTATGAGCGTTAACCAAAAAGGGAAACCTAAGTTTTACCTAAAGACCCTGGGGTGCCAGATGAATGAACACGACTCCCAGGTGATTACAGGAATTTTGCTATCCATAGGGTATCAGCCCTCTGAGGAAGTAAACGAAGCAGACTTTATTCTATACAATACCTGCTGTGTACGGGAGAATCCAGAACGTAAGGTCTATGGACATATAGCCAAATTTAAAGCATTAAAAGAAAGAAAGCCTAACTTAATTATTGGAATCTGTGGGTGCATGACCCAACAAAAGGAAGAATTAAAAGATATTTTATCCAAACTTCCTCATGTTGATCTTATTTTCGGAACACATAATATCCACCGTCTACCCGAGTTACTACAGCGTGCAGCGAGTGGAGAACAGGTCGTAGAAGTGTGGGATGAGGGTCAAGAGATTATTGAAGATCTCCCTGTGACTAGAACTAATAAATTAAAGGCTTTTGTAAATATAATATATGGTTGCACCAATTTTTGTAGTTATTGTATCGTCCCCTATACCCGAGGAAGAGAACGCAGCCGCCAGCCAGAGGCAATCATCAACGAAATAAGCCAGCTAGCGGATGACGGCTACATAGAGGTTACCTTACTGGGACAGAACGTGAATGCCTACGGCAATGATCTTGAGTTAAATCGGAATTTTGCTGATTTACTTACTGATTTGAATGGCATTTCTGGCTTAGAGCGGATTCGATTTACGACTAGTCATCCGAGAGACATGGGGGATAATCTAGTCACCGCAATGGCCCAGCTTGATAAAGTATGTGAACACCTGCATCTACCGGTCCAAGCGGGTAGCAACAAGGTGCTTAAACGGATGAATCGAGGATACACAAGGGAATATTATTTGGACTTAGTGGCTAAAATAAAAAAGGCTATCCCTTCTATCAGCCTGACAACCGATCTAATAGTGGGTTTTCCCGGAGAGACAGAAGAAGATTTTCAAGATACCCTTGCTTTAGTTAAGGATGTGGGTTTCTCATCTTCCTTCACATTTCTATATTCACCTCGGAAAGGAACACCTGCTGCAACCATGAGCAATCAGGTACCTGAGGACGTAAAAAAGGACCGAATCTATCGTCTGATTGAGTTACAAAATCAGTTAAGTGCCCAGCAAAACAAGGATATGGTGGATCAGCTCTTTACTGTGCTTGTAGATGGAGTGACCCAGCAGTCCCAACAGTTAACGGGACGAACAAGGACGAATAAGCAGGTATTATTCCCAGGATCTGCGGATCTTGTAGGGCGGATTATTGAAGTGAAGATAGTGGGATCCCAAACCTGGAGTCTCACGGGTCAGCTAGCTTAGATAAGGAGGGGGAATTCTGTGTGGCTTGATCAGAAAAAAACTTTGTTGGAGAACCGCAATAAGGATACTTGGCAGATGCCTGTACTTAGTAGCGACGGAGACTACCTAGGCAATGTGGTAGCCCAGATCGTTGAACCTGAAGAGTGTATGGTTCGATATTTCCTGGTATACCAGCCTGATCAGCAACGACAGTTTCTATTGCCCTCTGACACTGTTGTAGCCATTGATGACAAAGTGTATAGTCATGTGCAAGCCAAGCAGATTGCACAGATTCCCCAGTATGGGCAAAGCATCGAGCGTGATGATGAATGGATAATCTACGATATCATTACTAAAACTCCATATTGGGAAGATCCCCTAAAGACCTAGAAATTCCTTCCATTCTACACAAAAGGCTACTCCTAAAAGTGGCCTTTTTATGATCCAGTATTCTTGATTAGCAGGAGATATCTAGGTATAGAGAGAAGTTCTCGATATAATAGCCTTGGAGGTGCCAGTTAAGTGACAATAACACCTATGATGCAACAGTATCTTAGCATAAAGGAACAGCATCCAGATACATTAGTTTTTTTTCGGTTAGGCGACTTCTATGAATTATTCGGTGAGGATGCCAAAATTGCATCAAAGGTTCTAGAAATCACCTTAACAAGTCGAGATAAGAGCAACAAGACTACAGAAAGGTTACCTATGTGTGGAGTACCCCATCATGCAGTCAATGGCTATTTGGAAAAGCTAATCCAGAATGGCTTTCGGGTGGCTATCTGCGAGCAGCTTGAAGACCCTAAGAAAACAAAGGGAGTAGTAAAGCGGGATGTGGTTCGCGTGGTAACACCAGGAACCTACTTAGAAGGCCATGTCGATGAAAAGAGAAATATCTATATCGCCGGCATCTGTACAAGTCATGCTCACTATGGATTAGCTATAGTTGACCTTTCTACTGGTGAATTTCGATTAACGACTCTTGCCAACGAGACGAAACTAAGCGACGAGCTTAACCGGATAGCCCCAGCCGAACTCTTAGTATCTGAAGATACTAAAGATCAGTTGCTTTCAAGTATTCAAGGGCTAGATACAACCATTACCACTACTCATCCACGCATCTGGAAAACAGAATCATGTAAACAACGCCTATTAACCCATTTTCAACTACATTCGCTAGAATCACTGGGTATCAAGGACGACCTGATGATTCAAGCGGCTGGTGCTACACTAGAATATATTCAAGAAACCCAGCAGGCTAGTCTAGTCCACATTACCCATTTATCTACGTATACCTTAGATCATTTTTTGCAAATTGATGGGGCTAGTAGCCGTAACCTTGAGCTGACTAGAACCATTCGAGAAGGTAAGAAACAAGGCTCCCTCTTAGGCGTGATTGACAAAACAATTACTAGTATGGGAGGGCGGTTACTCCGCTCTTGGGTAGAGAATCCCCTACTTGATATGACAGAAATCCTTAAACGGCAACAAGCGATAGGTTGTTTAATAGATCAGACATTTCTCCGTCTCGAGTTAGCTGAGTTACTTGAACAAATCTTGGATTTAGAACGTCTCTTAAGTCGGATCATATATGGGTCGGGTAATGGTCGAGATTTGCAGGCTCTACGCCAATCCTTACACCAAATTCCAGCCTTGAAAACTCTGTTAACCTCAGCTGACGATCTAACACTGCAGGCACTCGGGACTGAGCTTGATCCGCTTATACCACTTTGCCAGCTGATCCAAACTAGCATTATGGATGAACCGCCTGTATCGGTACGGGATGGAAATATAATCTGTGCTGGATTTAACGCTGAGCTAGACGAACTTCGTCAGGGCAGTAAGGAAGGGAAACAATGGATTACGGCCCTAGAAGCGCAGGAACGGGAGCGAACGGGTATTCGATCTCTAAAAGTTGGCTTTAATAAAGTCTTCGGATACTACATAGAGATAACCAAAACAAATATCCATAATGCTCCTGCTGAATACCAGCGCAAGCAAACACTGGCAAACGCAGAGCGCTTTATCACACCAGAGCTGAAAGAAAAAGAATCCCTAATATTAGGTGCAGAAGAACGAATTACCGATCTTGAATACACTCTTTTCTGTCAAGTTCGTGATGAGGTAGGACGGTATATCACACAGATTCAAGAGAACGCTCGAGCTCTAGCTACAGTTGACGCGTTCTATAGTCTAGCGAAGGTAGGTGAAGAACAGCAGTATACATGCCCTGAGGTAGTAGAAGAAATCATGTTAGAAATTGTTGATGGACGCCATCCTGTAATCGAAGTAATGCAACCAAATTTCGTCCCTAATGATCTAGAACTAGATCAAAAACCACAGGTTTTATTGTTAACTGGTCCAAATATGGCTGGAAAAAGTACGTACTTAAGACAAATAGCGCTAATAGTCATTTTGGCCCAAATTGGTAGTTATATACCAGCAAGAAAAGGACGGATTGGTATTGTCGATCGTATTTTTACCCGTATCGGTGCAGCCGAT
>SKHL01000058.1 GCA_007116995.1 Limnochordia bacterium | reverse complement strand
CTTCCCCATCCAAGAAGACAAAGTCGAAATCAAAATCATCCTCGCGATCGGAATTTCTTGTTTTAAATAGTAAAAAGTCACCAGTACCAATCGCAAACTCTTTTAGATTCTCTGCGGTGATTCTATCTTTCACACCACATAAGTCTATTACTCGCACAGGACGCACCAACTGCTCCAAGGTAGTATGCTGAATAGTCTTACCATCACGAACAAAATGAAGCGGTGCATCTACATGGGTACCTGTGTGCATATCCAAAGACAAACGGGTCTCACGACCATCATCTCCCTGTTGATAGTCCCTGGTAATCGTCAACTTTGGCTTGCGATCCTCTCTATTCTTCCATACTTGCATTGTAGGATGGATCTCCATTGAAATATCATAAATGTTCATCAAAAACCTCCTTTGTTACATAAACCATTCTCGACCGTCAGTACGAATTAGGAAATCAGCCTGGGATGGGCCCCAACTTCCTGCAGGATATGGAACTACCATCTTTGGATCATCCTGCCAGCCCTCAGCTATTTTATCCACAAACCGCCACGAATGCTCTACTTCATCCCAGCGTGTAAACAAGGTGGATTCTCCCCGTACCACATCAAAAATCAAGCGTTCGTAGGCTTCGGGTGAATTTATCCCTTCCAAGCAGTTTTGACAGAAATCCATGGAAACCGGAATGATAGATTGCTCCGTTCCTGGGCGTTTAGCATTGAATTTTAAGTAAATCCCTTCATCGGGTTGAACTCGAATAATTAAGAGATTCGGGTCTAGTTTCCCTCGTTTGAAAAAGAGGACACCGGGGAGTTTCTTAAAATTAATAATTATCTCTGAGTACTTTTTCGGTAAATGCTTACCTGTACGAAGATAGAAGGGGACGCCGGTCCAACGAAAATTCTCAACTCTTGCTTTTAGTGCTACAAATGTTTCTACTTGCGAATCTTCAGGAACCCGCTCTTCCTGGATGTATGCGATTACTTGTTTATCATCCACAACTCCAGGTCCATATTGCCCCCGAATTACGTCCTCTCCGCTAACCTGCAAAGAACGGAGAACCTTTACTTTCTCATCTCGAATGGACTCTGTATCTAAATCCACAGGAGGTTCCATGGCGATTAAGGCAAGCAATTGTAGCATATGGTTTTGCACCATATCTCGTAGTGCACCGGCTTGCTCGTAATAAGGTCCGCGACCCTCCACTCCCACTGTTTCGGCAAAGGTAACTTGTACATGATCAATATACTTATTATTCCATAAGGGTTCAAATAGCGTGTTTGCAAATCGTAACACCATTAAATTCTGGACCATTTCCTTACCCAGATAATGATCAATGCGATAGATGTTATGTTCAGCGAAGGTTCTGCTGATATTTGTGTTTAATTCCATCGCAGATACTAAATCTCGACCAAAGGGCTTTTCGATCACCACTCGTTGCCAGGAATCTTGATTCGGTGCCATGCCATGATTGCTAATCTCCTCCGCAATGGGAGCAAAATGCTCTGGAGCCACTGCTAAGAAGAATACCCGGTTCCCGTGAGTCTGGTATCTTTCATCTAGCTCTGTCAGTAGACGTTCTAGATTTAAATAATTGTCGGAGTCATAGAAGTCTAGTTGAAAGTAATGAAACCCCTGAATAAACTGGGAATCTTCCGATGTCTGCTGATAGTTTTGGCGAGAGAGTTTACGGATCGACTCCACCACATCATCTTGAATATCGGTCGTGGTTTTCTCCCGTCGACCGACAGCTACAACAGCAAATTGTGGAGGTAAATGGTTATCTTTATATAGATTATATAAGGCTGGATAGAGCTTCCGTTCCGTAAGGTCTCCTGTAGCACCAAAGATAACAAATATACACGGATCAAGCGTGGTTTCTATTTGACTCTTTACCATATGTACCACTCCTAGAAAATTGCTTAAAAATCAATGGTCACCTACCACTATGAACCCTGGTAATCAAGACGTCTGGTTATAGAATACCCCTTTACTAACAATTACTACCCCTGACCACAATAGTCCACTAGATAGGTCCACATCGGGGTCTACTCCATTTTAGATAAGAGATCTAAAAAGGCCCGATGAAACCGTTGATCATCCTGGTGAGAACGGGCTGCAGGTCCCTTAGTGCGCTGCCCAGACCGACGGATTTTAGCTTTTACCGCCCGCTCCTCGAGCATAAAGCCGATATTCTCATTGGTATATATCCGCCCTGATGGGGACAGCACATGGCCCCCTTTTCCTAGCACTAAGGCCGCTAGTCCCCAGTCCTGGGTAATCACTAAATCCCCTCTTAACACTTGATTGACTACAGCCATATCCGCGGCATCCTTCTCATTCCCAACAATAATGTGATCCTCGTTATTGATTACATGATTATAGGAAGCTACTGTAATCAAGCGATACTTGTACTTTAACTGATCCTTTTGCAATATGCTCAAACAATTTTTCGGACATGCATCTGCATCCACAATAACATTCGCCTTCATTAACAAACCCTTCCGATAATCATATTTACCAGCTATTGGCATTTCTTCACTAGGTATCTACTTCACTAGGTATCTACTTCACTAGGTATCTACTTCGCAAGTTAACAGCCTAAGTCCTTCTTGGGATAGAAAGCAACTATAAGTGATAGTATTCACCCGCTTAATTGTCGGTTCCTATTGCCATTTCTACTGGATTTTAATATAATGTAAATAAGACTAACTAGATATTCAGGAGGTCAGAAATTGATTATTTTTACCATTCTTAGTGTATCTATCTTATATAGTTTAGCCATGATCATGATAAAGCCAAAATGGGCTGGCTACTTTGGCGCTATGGCTGCAGCAGGACTAATACTTCCTCTATACCTAGGTCATACTAGTACAGCGAGTCCTGTGTTATCGATTCCTATTTTATTCGAGGTAAGCTACGGCTTTCATAACTATACGTTTATTGGTGCGATTGCATTCGCATTATTAGGCTCAATTGTATTGCTATATAACGCTCCTCGTATGAATAGATGGCAGTTATGTGCAATTGGATTGGCCATAGCTAGTACTTTAGGCATTACCTTAGCAAAAAGTTTTATGTCCTTTTTCCTATATTGGGAATTACTCACCGCTACCACAGCGCTAATCATCTTTACTGATAAAAATAGTGATAGTAGGCATCAGTTAGGGACTACATTTTTAGTCACCCATTTAGTGGCTGGATTATTTTTATTATTTGGTATTTTATTGCATTTTAATGTGACAGGTAGCCTCGACTTAACTACACCCGCAGCGGGAATAGGTTTCATAATTTTTTGGAATTGGTACGAAGGCCGCCTTTCTACCTCTACATTTTTGGCTTCCATATACCTATCCAAAAGTCAGTCCCGGGGCAACTATTGCATTATCAATTTTCACAACAAAAGCTGGAATATTCGCCTTGGCTCGATTGGTTCCTAGTGCTACTTGGATCGCCTACTTAGGTGGTTTAATGGCTCTTTATGGAATTTTCATGGCCCTGAAGCAAACAAAGATGCGACCTTTATTATCCTATCATATTATTAGCCAGCTTGGATATATGGTCGCTTCCATCGGAATTGGTGGCGAGATGGGGATTAACGGTGGTCTATTACACCTACTCAACCATATGGTGTATAAAACTCTTTTGCTAATGATAGCGGCTACTGTAATTTATCTCTATGGTTCTGATGACCTAAGCAGGCAGCAGCGAAAGCCCATATGGCTTCTGGTGATGGCGATCATTGCATCCTTCGCCATTATCGGCATCCCCCCATTTAATGGGTTTATTAGTAAGTCACTGATAAAGTATGCGACTAACGGTCTACCCCTGCAGGCAATACTTAGTGTTGCTAGTGTAGGCACCGCTGTATCCTTTGCCAAGTTTCTCTATTTTGGATTTATCCGCGATCTGAGCCACAGTCCGATTAAGCCACTCACGACTAGGAAATTGCCTGTTGCATCTTTGATATCTATGCTGTCTCTTACAGGGATTATTATCGCTCTCGGTCTTTCTAGTGGATTAAACAATGCATTACTTCCCTATGGATATTCCAGCGTTTACTCTGTTAATGGAGTCTTTACAAGCCTTCGTTTAGCCGGAATGGGTTTTGTGCTGTTTTGGTTAATCAAGCCATTACTTGATCCAGCCATGCATCAACAGCATGGCCACGCACGTACCCCGGCAGGGAGCATAGCCGTTGTACCAAGTCATGTAATTACGAGTCTTAGTGTATTAGAGTCACATATCACCAAACTATCAAATGCCCAATACCTAGTAGTAACGATAACTACAGTGATCCTCCTATCTCTATTCGTTTTTTAAGCCTGAATAGTACACTATTCGCTAAATCAAAACAGAAGGAGGTAAGACCATAGTTCTGAAAGCCACCACCTTATTCTTTTAAAAAATGCGTTTCTGCTATCAGTAATTATCCTACTAATAGGAGTGATTATCAACTGGCTAACCGAAGAGAAACCGGCTCATGCGATGCTGCTTACTCTACTGGGGTGGATGGGATGTGATTTTTGTAACAATTGATCACCGCACATTCTTTGAACATTCATCGACTATTATCGTATATAATGTCTTTCACCGCAATAGATGGTAAGTTCTATCCCCAGTGGATAGAGCTTACTGCTTTAAATATACACTTTTTCAGTTTTTTGCAGGATATACCGGTTTCAATCGGGAAAGTTATACACGAAGTAAATTTTGGAGGTGCCATTTTGAGTTTATCGGAAAAGGCAAAGGATTTAGCATTAGCAGTTAAGGACACGGAGGAGTATAAGACTCTTACCTCCGCTCAAACCAGAGTTAAATTAGATCCAGCAGCCAGTGATTTAATTGAACAGCTTCAATCTGTTCAGGAGCAATTACAAGCTACCCAAGCAGAGGGAAAACAAGTCTCACCAGATCAGATTCAACAATATCAAACGTTAGAGGAGCAAGCCAAAGCCAATATAACCCTCACAAGTCTATTAAAGGCCCAACAAGCCTTTGGAGAGCTGATGAACCAGGTAAACCAGTCAATTACACAGGAACTATTTAATTCATAAGCGAAACAGCCTCATGATAGAGGCTGTTTTCTTTCATATTTAACAACTTTATTACGAGACTAGACAGGAATTGAAGATAATAATGACGAAATCAGTAAAATACCTGTATACACTAGTACATGTATACTAAACTAACAACAGAGGTGACGCTTTTTGACTGTTCATGAGCAATCTAATCCCTTTTTAATCGTACAACAGCAATTAAAAGAAGCCACAGAGAAAATGAATTTGCCTGCGAGTGTATATGAAGTCCTCAAATATCCCAAACGTGTTCTTACTGTCTCTATTCCTGTTAAGATGGATGACGGCTCCATGAAAACATTTATTGGTTATCGATCTCAACATACCGATGTGCTCGGTCCAACTAAGGGTGGTATTCGCTTTCATCCCGATGTAACTATGGATGAGGTCAAAGCGTTATCCATGTGGATGACATTTAAGTGTGGTGTGGTCAGTCTACCATATGGTGGAGGTAAAGGCGGAATCATATGCAATCCAAAGGAGCTCTCGAAAGGTGAACTAGAACGATTAAGCCGTGGATTCGCCCAATCCATCTCTGCTTTTATTGGGCCTGATAAAGATATTCCTGCTCCTGATGTTTACACAAATGCTCAAGTTATGGCCTGGATGATGGATGAATATAACAAAACCCAGGGTGGCATAAACAACCCCGGCGTAATTACAGGTAAGCCGATTACTCTTGGCGGATCCCTTGGCCGAGATACAGCCACCGCCCAAGGATGTATTTACACCATCCGTGAGGCCGCCAATAAAATGGGTATTCAATTAGACAAAGCGACTGCAGTCATCCAAGGATTTGGCAATGCAGGCTCCCATGCAGCTAGACTATTAGCTGATCTAGGAGTTACGATCATCGCTGTTAGCGATTCTAGAGGTGCTATTTTCAATAAGCAAGGCTTCAATGTGCAGGAATTGATGGATTATAAGAAATCCAATTCATCTGTGTTAGGTTTTAATGGTTCAGAGGAGATTACGGCCGATAAGATTCTCACCATGGCTTGCGATATCCTTGTTCCTGCTGCACTGGAGAATCAAATCACGAGCAAAAATGCCCCTGATGTCAAGGCGAAAATCGTAGCTGAGGCAGCTAATGGTCCCACTACACCTGAAGCGGATAAAATCCTAACCCAAAATGGTGTTGTAGTAATTCCGGATATTTTAGCCAATGCGGGTGGCGTTGTCGTATCCTATTATGAATGGGTTCAAAATCTCATGGGTTATTACTGGTCAGCCCAGGAGGTCGCAGAGAAACTAGAGGCCCAGATGGTGACGGCCTTTGACAAAACCTGGAATACTCGCGAGAAATACGGCGACGTGGATCTTCGCACCGCAGCGTACATGGTGTCCTTAGAGCGAATAACCGAAGCGCTCCGCTTACGAGGCTGGATTTAAATAACCAAGCAGAACTCATAGAATGCACCCTTAGTCAATGTATTTAAAATAGCACATCATCTGTAACAGCAGCTAGGTGTTCACCTACTAATGAACATAGTCTGTCACAAATGATGTGCTATTTGTATGTGCAAGCGAAATAAAGACCTAGATTCACAGCTCTACAGGCTACGTTAGAGGATTTCCAATTCTCAATCCTGCCACCTCAAATCTTGATTAATTCTGGCACTAGCACAACTCATACGAGCTTACTTATGTTCTAATATGGATTGACTGACATAGTCTGGTTTGGTTGCATATATCCCGGCTACGACCGCTAGCACTGGAAAAGTGAGCATTACCCAAATTATTTCTGTATAGCCTGTAAACAAATCATAGGCAATACCAAAAGGTAAGGGTCCGAACGCCGAAGCGATCACCATGATGCTCATAGAGAAACCACGAATACTACCGAGGTGAGACCGGCCGTAATACGCAGGCCAAATAGCATTAAAGCTGATACCCTCAAAGCCAGCTACTATTCCCCGGGCAACTCCGAAAACTATGGCGGCTTGAACAGAACGAGTGTAAGCTAACCAGATCATCAGCAAAACTTGCCCCCCAAATACAGCAGCAATAATCAATGTAGGTGATTTGACCCGATCTAGAAGGTAGCCTGCAATAAATGTAGAGGGAAGGGCCACAACAGCTATTAGGCTAAGCACAAGCGCTGCCACAGAGGGGACTAAGCCCTGCTCTCCCAAAATGGAAACCATGTGAAAAACCAAACCGGTATTCACCATACTTGAAACAAACATGGTAAACAGCAGCAACCAAAATGCTCTAGTTCGCTTTGCTTCGGCTAGTGTCCATGAATATGCTTCGTTTGGAGTTTCTTGAATTGTCTGGGCAGAACCTCTTCGATTGTCTGGCAGTAGACCCACATCCTCAGGCTTATTACGAACAAGTAATCGAGCTAGAGGTGCCATAAATAACAGCAGCAATACACCCCAAATTTGCCAGCCTGCTCTCCAGCCCCAGGTTGCAATTATCCAGGTATTAAATGGGGGCAATATCGCTGATCCTAATACGCCACCTAAGGACATCAAACTAAGAGCCCGCCCCCGCTTTAGAATAAACCACTGAGGTACTAAAGTAGAGGAAACTAAAGTCATCGATCCCTGCCCTAGCAGGCGAATAAGAAAGAATCCAATTAGAAGCATTACAGGACTAAACACCAAACTCATCCAAATACAGGCAACTCCAAATAAAAGAGCAATCAGTGGAAACATAAATCGATGACCTTTCGTATCGATCAGCTTCCCAATGATATAAAAGGTAAAACCAGCGAATAATGTACCTGTGGAATATAGACTAGAGACAAAGGAACGGCTCCAACCGAATTCTAAAATATATGAGTTTATAAATGTGGATACACTGTAGGTTTGGCCTGGACCAGAAAAGAACAAACCTAATGCTGAGATAACTACGATTGCCCATCCATAAAAAAAGGGCGTGTGAATAGCAACACGCGAGTTTTGGATCAATTTTTCCATTGTAGTATTAAAACCCCTTTGACTCTCACTCTGTGCCAACGAATAATCGCCTGAACAGCTAGTTAGACATCCTCTGTTATTTTACAATATATCTACAGCAAAAGCAAATTACTTTTCAATAACTGTATCAATTGTAGCTCCACCCAAACAAACTTGATCCTGATAGAATACTACAGCTTGCCCTGGTGTAATGGCTCGTTGGGGCTCTGCAAAAATAACTCTACAATGAGAATCCTCCATCAGATGAACACAGACCTCCTGATCTGGTTGACGATAGCGAAACTTTGCTTTACAAGTAAAGCTAGACTCTGGCGCTCTATTTACCCAATGCAAATCCACAGCTATAAGACCCAGAGAGTATAAGGCTGGATGATTACCACCTTGAGCTACATAAAGAATATTCTTCTCTAAACTCTTGCCTACCACAAACCAAGGATCCCCGGCTCCACCTATTCCTAATCCCTTTCGCTGACCTAGCGTATGATACATTAGCCCCTGATGTTCTCCAATGACTTTTCCATCTAAAGTACACATTTTACCTGGTTGAGCTGGTAAATATTCACGTAAAAAGTCCCGAAAATCCTTCTCGCCGATGAAGCAAATTCCAGTACTATCCTTTTTCGCTGCTGTTACTAAATCATGCTGCTGGGCGATGTCCCGTACTTGCTTTTTCGTTAGGTGACCGATGGGAAAGAGCACCTTAGATAATTGGTACTGGCCTAACGGATATAAAAAATAGGTCTGATCCTTATTCCCATCGACACCACGAAGTAGTTGATAGCTACCGTCAGTTTCTGCGACTTGGGCATAGTGACCTGTCGCCAGAAAATCCGCTTCTAACGCCAGGGCTTTCTCTAGAAACACCTTAAACTTAATTTCCTTATTACACATGACATCAGGATTAGGAGTGCGCCCTCGCTTGTATTCATCCAAAAAATAGGTGAAAACTCGATCCCAGTATTCCTTCTCAAAATTCACCGTATAATAAGGAATGTCAATTTGAGAACAAACTCGTCTTACATCCTGATAATCCACTTCAGCCGTACAATGACCGTCTTCATCAGTATCATCCCAATTCTTCATAAAAACACCAATTACGTTATACCCTTGTTCCTTTAAAACTAAGGCAGCGACTGATGAGTCAACACCACCAGACATACCTACAACAACTCGGATATCTTTTGGTTCTTTCCCCATTTTTCAAAGCACTCCTATACACCTGTAATAGCTATGAAACCCAGTATAAAACCGTCATCTGTTAATCTATAGCATACCCTATAGGGTTTCGTCTAAACGAATACTAGATATATCTAACCTTTAGTGTACAGGGTTTAGTTCGCTATAACCTTGTCAAACCCTGCCTCATTCACTAAGTGAAGAAGTAGTATGGTTGTAAAAGCCAACTGATCTTCGTAGAGTGAACGTAGTCGGAACTTGTACTCGCACAGGTGTTATAATTGTACCGCTACCGAGAGCATGCACCACATTAACAGCCCATTGTCCCATGGCTTGCAGAGGTACTGTCACTGAACTTAAGGGTGGGTCTAAATCCCTAGCCAGATCAATATCATCAAAGCCTATTACCGATACTTGGTTCGGTATTTCTAACCCCTGCTCACGAAGGGCCCGATATACCCCCATCGCCATCTGATCATTGGTTGTAACGATAGCTGTTGGTAGCTTGCTCACTAACAATTCTTTGGTCCCTAAATACCCACCGTTTGCCTCCCAATCGGGTGCAGCAACAATTAGCTCGTTGTTTACGGATAATTTGGCACAGAGCAGTCCAAGTTTATAGGCCCGGAGTCGCTCTTGATTAACTATGTCATCATCTGGACCAGTAATATA
Source organism: Limnochordia bacterium (assembly GCA_007116995.1). Taxonomy (GTDB): domain Bacteria; phylum Bacillota; class Limnochordia; order Darwinibacteriales; family DTU012; genus CSBR16-202. The sequence goes on along the minus strand of SKHL01000058.1, from coordinate 206 downwards.
GGCTATCTGACGATGACCATGCTCCACTAAAGATTGGATAACCTGAATCATAGCCTTCCGCTCTTCAATCCCCACATAGCTAAAACTCTCCTGTTGGATCGGACCATGTATCACTACAACTGGAATATCTCGGCGCGTAATTGACGCAATAATCTCTGGTGCTAGAGGAACATGACCGAGTAGAATAACACCTTCTGTTTCTTTGG
>SKHL01000016.1 GCA_007116995.1 Limnochordia bacterium | reverse complement strand
CTTAACAGCTACCTATAAGCATCCAAGTGAGATAAATGTCTCTGTAACTGGAAAGGTTGAACAGATCAAAGACAGCATAGGTGACAAAATTGCAAAGGATCAGGAAATCAGCACGATAGCGCTAACAACGGAAGTGCCAATTCGAGACTTTACAGTTGAAACTACACACCAACTGGTGCGCGATCAAAAAAACTTACATGCAGATGGTACCACTCGAAGCACTCTGCATGGCTACGACCTTCGGTGGCCTAGAAATACGGCATCTCCTTTAGAGTTTAAAACTGGAGTTGAGTGGGAAGCAAAGACAGTAGAAACAAGTGCGGAAGCGATTAGCAAGGGGCGCACCCTCGGAGCGAATCTACGCTATAGCATAAGCCCTATGATTATGGCCTATCTTGGTGGTGAGACCACCCGAACCAAAAACTTACTGCAAGCTGAAGAAGAAGTTATAAGACAATACAAGACTGGAGTTGACGTCGAGCTCAATGAGTATTGGAGCGGCCAAGTGGAACAAGGGCTTGAATTTGCGTACAATAATCAGGGGAGAAGAGAAATTGCGTCTAAAAGTCAAGCTAAGTTACAAGGATATTTAGCTGAGCAAATCTATACAGATTTCTATGGTCGTTATAGGGTTGTTCTTGATGAAGATGACGACTCGGAAACAAACACCATACTTGGGTACAAAATCGACTATGCATTAACAGAGCAAGCAGCATTTAGTGTAAATCAAGAATGGTCTTTAGAACAGGGTAGAACTAAAAAGAACGAAGTGCAACTCGATTGGCAAATACATCCGCAGTTAAGTCTAGCAGCAAAATACCAGAAGGAGTATGAAGCGATAAAGGAGACGGAGTCCTATGGGATTAATAGCACATGGATTCCTACTAACGATGTTACAGTGTATGCATCAATGGAAAAAGGCCTTAAACAAGTAGATGGGGACAAGCTTAACCGAGACTATCGTGTGGTGGCCTTGGCATATCGTCCAGTTGTGAACCACTGGTTAGACTTTGTGGGTATGTATCGGCATGAGCAGGTAGAAAACCTTTCTGAACATCGATTGCTATCTTTAGATGGAGTGGTACACTATTTCAGTGCGTTTGATCTGATGTTTAAGTGGGCGCATAGAGATAAGAGTCAAGATGGTATAGACATAGTGACAGATCTAAAGCAACTAGGCATTATCGTACCGTTAAGCGAACGATGGAGTGTTGGGGCTAAGTATCGCTTAGTGACCGAAACAGCAAGCGAAAACACAGAAGCTTATTCGATGGAAGTAGGGTATTTAGTCTTAAATAATTTACAGATTCGTGTTGGTTATAACATTCAAGCCTATGATGAGCCTGGATTTAAATACGATAGGCATTACCCACGAGGGTTTACTTTTGGGATGGATTTCAGGTTTTAAGGAAGACAGACAAAGTCGCCTACGGTTCACTAGTTCCGTATGGTGGGTAGCACTCGGAGATATCCATACCATTCCACTATCTCATGGAGAAGGTCGCTTTGTGGCTAGCACTGCACAGATGCAGCAATTGATGAATGCCGGGCAAGTGGCTACGCAGTACGTGGCTATTAACGTTCCTGGTCTGAAGGATCAACAGCTATTTCAGGCTGGAATTGATTACTTCCGCTAAGGAATAAACCAGACAGATTGTCTGGAATAAGCGAAGACAGTTGCTATCTGGCAGCTGTCTTTTCATTGAAGGAATATCTGATTATATTGTTGAAGTACATGGAAAGATGGAGACTTAAACAGACTCAGCATACGAGGTGTAGTATATTTGGACTATTTACAGTTTATGCAACCGATATTAGATAGTTGGCAGCAGCTTGGTGGAGAGATTAAGACGATTGCATGCTATGAAGGGTTCCCAGTGTATGGCCTAAAAAAGACAGTAGTCCAAGCTCAAGGGAGTATTATTATTACGAGCGGCATTCATGGCGATGAGATCGGATCTCTTTGTGGATTAAACGATTGGATACAACAAGATTTTGCTAGTTTGCAGCATAACCTTAATGTCTATGTACTACCTTGCCTAAATCCAATGGGGGTTGTCAAGCAACAAAGGGCAACAGGATCCGGTGTGGACTTAAATCGCCAGTTTCATATAGATACCCATCCAATTGTGCAAGGAATTCGCAAGTTTCTAGGTACAGAACGGTTTTTACTCTCGTTGGATCTTCATGAGGATTTGGAGGAAGCGAAATTTTACTTATGGGAAATACGCGATCAGGCAAAGGACATCTCAAGACTCGTCGTCGACTGCATGAGAAATCATTTTCCAATTAGTGATGCAGAAGCGCCAGATGGCATTTTAGTCCATGAAGGAATTATCGCAGGAGATATCACAAGTGTGAGTCAGCGGATTGCTAAACGATTAGCCGGTCATCCGTTTGCTTATTTTATGACGCAGTATTATACAAATTACTCCATTACTACGGAAATTCCAGGTCAAGGGGATGTAGAGCAACGTAAGTCTGCACAAAAGGCGTTGTTAAACTGTGTTTTTGGTCTTGATTTAGTGAATGAGAAACGGGGGAATTAGAAGTGTATATCAAACTAGCATTATTAGTAGTCGTGGCACTTTCTATCTTTGCTAGCGAAATGGTCTATGCAGAGGCGGATAATGAAGCG
>SKHL01000050.1 GCA_007116995.1 Limnochordia bacterium | reverse complement strand
TTCCAAAATATTTTACTTAAGATATTTTAGACACTTATTCATAGGTAACCACAGGACTTTGTACCACCCGTAAGTCTATCCTTCTAGCCACTAGTCCTTGCGAGGCTAAATCATCTAGAATTAGCTGTAATAATTTAAATTTAGCCTCTAGCTCCCTTGATTCACCGAGTAAAATATGGGTACCCTGGCGTGTAATCAGAATTCGTTCCACTCCGTTCCATTCAGATATAAACTCAATCAATTCTAACGGAATACTAACTAACAATCGAGCTGTTTGTGCAAGTTCTTCTCTAGACTCGGGATTAATCTGGGTGACTAATGGTAACGAGTGAAGGTGAATTCCTAAAGGCGGAGGCATCAATAATCCATCTTCATCTAACAGAAACCAGCTTTCGTTTATGGGCACCATAGCTAGAGGTCGTCGTTCAACAACCTCTACGAGTAATTTATTTGGCCACCCCCAATGAACCTCGACTGATCGCACCCAAGGATGCTCCACTAACTGATTGGCCATGGCTTTGGTATCAACTCGCATTACATTTTGCGGCGAAAAAGAGGTATGAGCAAATAATTCATCTTCAGCCAAATACTGAAGGCCTGTCCACGCCAATTGCTCCGTGTGGAAGTAGCTAGAATTAAGAAACATATAGCTTGCTAAAATAAGTAAACAAACGATGACTGATATTATACTACGCTGCACTGATTAACTCCTTTCGCGATAAAGTGTGAGGTGGGTCGTCCCCACCTCGTATTTCATTATCTACCTCACACCTCATCCTCCCGCCATATTTTACCGCCCACTAACTGAAGCTTTTCCACTAGGTTTTCGTAACCACGCTCAATATGTTCTACACCAGTAATGCTCGTTATCCCTGTAGCAGACAACCCAGCTAGCACCAAGGCCGCTCCGGCCCGTAGGTCAGTGGCATAAAGATGGGCACCTGCCAACTGCTTAACTCCCTTAATCACCGCTGCATTCCCATCCACAATTATCTCGGCACCCATGCGTCGCAGTTCATGTGCATGACCAAAACGATTGGAATACACGGTCTCCTTTACCACACTAGTACCATTAGCTAAGGTGGCTAAAGCCATGAATTGGGGCTGTAGATCCGTGGCAAATCCTGGATAGGGAAGGGTGAGGATATTAGCTGGATAAATCGTATCCTGTCCTTGCACGATAATCTGATCAGATGCTATATCCAGTTTCACATTCGCTTCCTGTAACTTGCCAATCAGTGCTGTTAAATGTTTTGGGATGATGTTCTGAATCCGTAATTTCCCTCCTGTAATCGCTGCAGCCACTAAATAACTCCCAGCTTCAATTCGGTCCGGAATAACTGTATAATCTGTACTTGACAGGGCCTTAACACCTTTAATGGTAATAGTGCCTGTTCCAGCTCCAAAGACTCGTGCTCCCATTCTATTCAGAAAATTCTGTGCATCTATGATTTCCGGTTCTCTAGCAGCATTATGAATTATCGTGGTTCCGACAGCTAACGTTGCAGCCATCATGATGTTCTCGGTGGTACCTACGCTAGGGAAATCCAAGCACAGTTCCGTACCCACTAGTCTTTTTGCTTTTGCGCTGATGTAGCCGTAACCCTCTTCAAAGATTGCACCTAATTTTTCTAAGTTTTTAACGTGCAGATCGATAGGCCTATCACCAATCGGACACCCTCCAGGTTGAGATATCTTTACCCATCCTAATTTAGCAATCAATGGGCCCATAATTTGGATAGATGCTCGCATTTCCTGCACCAGTTCTGCTGGGGCTTCGCCTTGGATGTCCCCCACTGTAAGATAGAGAGTAGAACCTTCAAGTTGGCATTTAACGCCCAGGGCCTTTAAGACGCCGATCATCGTAAATACGTCCTTAATCGCTGGAACATTTCTTATGATAAACTTACCGTCACCTAATAATGCTGCTGCCATAAGTTTTAGCACAGCATTTTTTGCTCCACTCACGGACACAGTTCCCTGCAGTGGACGCCCTCCTTCGACAAGTAACCTTTGCATTTTATCACCTCTGACTTATGCTATCTATAGCACTGTCTATACTATGCAGAAGGATGGAATTGGTGACGATTCGGTCAAAGGCAATATTTAGATTATAATTTCCCTTGACGGGAAATGTTTAATAAGATCCCTATACTAGCTAAGCTCATCAGTAACGAAGATCCTCCGTAGCTGATAAAGGGTAGCGGGATACCTGTTACAGGCAGAGATCCGGTCACAACTCCAATATTTAGCATGGCTTGAAACCCAATCATTGATGTAATACCAATGGCTAAAAGCGTCCCATATAAGTCAGGAGCATTTAAGGCGATTCGCAACCCCCGCCAGGCAATTACGAAAAAGAGACTAGCCACCAATACAGCCCCGATAAACCCTAACTCCTCACTAAGGATAGCAAAAATGAAGTCTGTATGATGCTCTGGGAGATACGCGAACTTCTGTCGACTATTACCAAGACCAAGTCCGAATAATCCACCAGAACCAATGGCGAGTAAAGACTGAATAATATTCCATCCTGTATCAGCCGGATCCGCCCAGGGGTCAATAAAAGCCATAATTCGCCGCATCCGATACGGTCTTTGTGTCACTAAATAATACAAACCAGGAATGGCCGCAACAGCTA
>SKHL01000044.1 GCA_007116995.1 Limnochordia bacterium | reverse complement strand
TCGGTAGCTCAACGGCAGAGCATTCGGCTGTTAACCGAAGGGTTGCTGGTTCGAATCCAGCCCGGGGAGCCAAATCTTAACATCGGACCTTTCCGATGTTTTTTTTTGAGTTTCGAGGACTAGACTAAGTTGCCTGGAATATGTTTGGTCCTGTAAGTTCACAAATGTGATCTTACAGGACTTTTATTTTATGTAAAATTGTGGTAAAATAAAACATGCTGTTCTAAATGGATAGTGCGTATTAGAGAGGCCTTACGTGAGCTGCTTTATTAACATGGAATCATTGTAAGATAATAGATGAAGGAGGCTGCAAATGATTGATTATCATATTCATTTAGAAAATGGACCATTAACACTAGAGTGGTTAGGAAAATTCTGGGAGGCTGCGCAGAAGAGAGGGATTTCTGAAATTGGAGTTACGGAACACTGCCACAAATTTCAGCAGTTTAAAACTGCCTTTGCTTATCTTAAAGAAGGCGTGGACAGTTATGAGTACATGCGACAGTGGCTTAAGAATGATTTTCAAACATCACTTGATGACTATTTGGAATTGCTTACAAAAGCTCAACAAAAAGGCATTCCAGTTAAAATTGGTTTAGAAGTAGATTATTTATCTGATACAGAAGCGGAGATTAAAGAAATTCTTTCTAATTACAGCTTTGACTATATTATCGGGTCTGTACATATTATTGGTAAATGGGGGTTTGATTATTATCCACAGGCTTGGCAGAATCAAGACGTTTATCAAGCGTATAAAAACTATTACGCAGTACTGTATGACGCAGTGTGCTGCGATCTATTTGATATAATCGCCCATTTCGATCTGATTAAGGTGTTTGGTCATCATAGTAGCATATCTATGGATCAGGTGGTTGATACGGTGCTAAAAGCTATGTCGAGACGGAACACGTGTATGGAGATAAGTACAGCAGGACTCCGTAAACCTGTTAAGGAGATATATCCAACTGAGGCCATATTACAGAAAGCCTTTACCTACCAGATTCCGATAGTTATTTCGTCAGACGCACATTATCCTGAAGATGTGGGATCTGACTGGGAACGAGCAACGAAACTAGCTAGACGCTGTGGATATAAAGAATATCGCGTTTTTAGCCAGCGTCATTCTTTTGCCGAAAAGCTACCAAAGTAAAGCTCCTACTAATCTAAAGGCTAGGGGCTGCTAAAGCAACTTTTAGGAGCTGCTTCACCAGGTCCAATGAGCAGAAATGTTCACTACGATAGAATAGTTATGGACACCTTCGGGGTTCGCACTAGACAGTAGCTCTGTCGTATGTAGTTAAGTAAATGTTGTAGGATAGCCTCGGTGGTGCATATATGTAAGCTAAAATTTTATGGGTCGATCCTACGGGTTTTCCGCTTAAAGGACTAGTATTCCTCATTATTTCCGCTTAATGCGAGCTAACGCTGCAGCCCAACCACCGGCATTAATCACATAAAACACCATACCGCCAGAAACTAAGAAGGCAAATATCCATATGAGGGTACGACTCGCAGCAAAGATACCTCCTGGTGGTGCACCAGCTCCATCAGCTGTCTCCCGCTGATCTCTTGGTCCGTAGAAGTAGAAGTCTACGACCTCAGCAAATAGGCCAATGCCTGCTTTGGCTGCATCCCTACTGTTAGTATGTGCTCCAACCTCGATTAGAAGGTTAAGGGGAGTAAGGTCTTGGTTATAGTTTCCTCGCCCAAAGAAAATCCCTTTTATTAATCCGGGATATACCTGGTCAGCAATGCTTTTTAGACTTTGCGCATATTGACGATTTATCCCTAGGTTTTGATTCTGTCGACCTACGACGAATTGGACCTGAGTAACCCATTCGTCCCCGATTTGGGCTGCATAGGCATTTCTAGGTGCAGCGTCTCGATGCACATCAAAGATGGCATCTGGTTCTCGTGATAATAGGGAGATTACAGTGTTTCTCGAACGACGGTATGCCCCCCTATCATGGGGGAGGTGAAGCTCCTCTGAGTAATCTGTTGCTACCCCCAGTGATTCTAAGGCACTAGAGAAAGCTTGCCCGACAGCATGTATGCCCCCTACGCCGTTGATGCTATCTGTGCCATCTGTCGGAATATAGGACTCGGCATTATGAGTGTGATAAATTGCGATAGACCCAACCGCTTCGCCATTTTGTTCTTGTGCATCGGCTATTGCGAGACCGAGCTGTCTGCGAATCTCTAATAAGGAAATCCTCTCACTACTTAAGGTGACTTCTTCAACAAATTCTGCATGAGCGATATGGTTTTCTGTGTCAATGCGAACAACCTCATATAGTCTGTTGATGCTAGTTAGATATTGGTCACCGTCATAGATACGCCGCCCTGTTTCCATAATGACCTCATCATTTTCAGTCACCATGGTAAAGTACTGCTTACCTCCTAACCAATCAGCCCATACCTCATCTACATCAAGGTCAGTAGCGAACTCTATCTGGTCAGCCCATTGATCAAGAGAAAATCCAGATCCCCATGAACTACCTAAGGCTATTACAGATGCAGTCAAGACTAATATTTGAAGGGCTTTATACACTATCATCACCATCCTCGGGGTTGTCTATCTTAGCTGGGCCACGATAAATACGCTCTCGGATCTCACCAATGATTTCAGCAATTGCCACTGCTAAGATACCACTAAGGAGTAGGGCATCGAAAACACCTCCACCACCGATGAGAATCTGCTGAGGGTGTCGGTTTAAGAAGATTACTAATGTAGCCAGTAAATCCAAAAGGAAGACACCTAAGACAGCTGAAACGAATGCGCTTCGTCTCGAACGTGTGGTTACATAGGCAAGAAATCCTCCTAGAAGCCCCGGAATATAGAGTGGATCTATATCAAACAGGAATCCACCCGGTTCTAGTGGGAAGAATCGGTCTGTTAACCAGAGCAGGCTAGCAACAGTCACGGATAAGAGTAAGGAGCGGAGACGCTCACTTGATGAGGTAGTAACCAATAAATATACCACAATCCCAAGAGGTACGAAAGCGCCTAAGTTAATGGCTAGAACGGGAGATACTTGTATTGGTGGGATAAAGTGGGCGACAATTAAAAACGCTAACAAGATAATTGCTGTCTTGTCATTAAGCCGCATCCGGTCAAGTACTCGTTGTGCAAACCCTAGATAGACTAGCAGGGTGACGAGAGATAACAGTATTATGCTAAAAGGTAGTGGTATCATAATCATACTCCTTTTTACGTGGTATCCTTAGTTTATAAAAAAAACTTCCCTTCTATTCAGGGAAGTTTGTCGGTTTAAATAAATCAGCGTGTATGGCGGCTTTTATGACGATTAATAGAATTGGTCCAATGAAGATACCCATAACTCCAAAGAATACGATTCCTCCGTAGAGTGCTAGTAGCATGGGTAACGGGTGTATGCCCACGGAGTCGCCCATGATTTTCGGTTCTATTAGTTGTCGTAAGATGAAAATTACGATATATAGGATTGTTAGAAAAATGGCTCGATCCGGATCCCCTAAAAGTAAGCTTGTGATCACCCAGGGAGCAAAAATTATCCCTGGCCCTATAATGGGTATGTTATCAAGGATTCCAATAATAAGTGCAATAATTAGCCAGTAGCGCGTGTTAATCAATACGAGTCCACCTGCAGCTATTACTGTAGCGATTAGTAGCAATAAAATCCTCGCTTTTAGAAAACCCATCAGGTCGATGGCTATCCGTTCTTTGGTAGTGTAAGTTCTATCTTGCCATTGTTGAGGAACTAAACGCATAAAGAAATCAATCAACATATTCTTATCCTTTGATATGAAATAGGTAGACACAATAATCACCACAGTAATAGCGATAAACACTGGTAAACTGGTGAATCCAGCCAAGACTTGTTCAATCGAAGTCTTCGCAATGGCCTCAATTGTTCTTAGGAATCCCATCAGACTATCTTGAAAACTCTCTCTCACTTCGAGGGGTAGGCCTTCATTTAATCGTTCAAACTGACTAAATAGGTCATTCGTTACATCAATTATTGTGTGTCGATATGACGGAAGCATCCCTGTTAAGTTAATGAGTTCTGAAATCAGTTTCGCAGTCATCGCAAACAATACATACCCAGCGATAGATACCGACAGTACTAGGGTACTCATTACAGCCGCTTGACGAGGTAAGCGCAGGCGGTGTTCTAAAAAGATAATAATAGGTTCTAACAGTGCAGCAAAAATTAGTCCCGTTACAAAGGGGAATAGAACGGTAGCTATTTGCCGAGAGAAGGCAAGCAATAACACGACGATTAGTAATATAAGAAAGTATTTTCGAGTCATGAAGTCACGCCAGTTCAAATTCGCACCTCCACCTAGTAGACTGCCTTGGATCAGTCTAAACAATTAGAATCGTGAAAATAAACCACATGGACCTAGGCTATGTATAGTCATATTTACTAAAGCCATTATAGCTAACTACAAGTATAGCTTGATTTTGCTCCACATGCAAGCTGTTAAATGTTAGAAATATCTCTTGTTAGAATGGAACAGTGCACTTGGTGGAATAAATAGAATACCTGCATTTCCATATAAGGAGATAGAATCCATCATATGATAAATTTAAACTTTTTAGCGATCGGAGTAGGAATTACAGTTGGGACTATCACCCGCTATCTATTACTCAAGGATGACTATCGGAACTATCCTAGTTTTCCAAATGGGTATCTGATTCACCTAACGGTAGGGTTTGTTGCTGCTGCTTTGGGAAGTGTAGCTGTACCAGCCATTTTAAATGAAGATTTTGTGGCTGTGACCTTTCTTGCCTTGGCCATCCAACAGTTTCGTGAAGTGCGTAAGATGGAAAAGGAAAGTCTGTTAGATTTAGAGGATACGGAGCAAATTCCCCGGGGGTCTCCGTATATAGATGGGTTAGCAAAGAGCTTTGAAGCCAGGAATTACGTGGTTTTACTGACGGCCTTGGTAACCTCAGGCACAATTCTATTCGTGCCATCCTTCATAGGTATACGAATCCTCATAGGGATTTTAGTAGGTTTGTCTTTTCAATATGGGATTGCTCACATAACCAAAGATAAGCAAGTTGGGGATGTTGCTGATGTTTACTTAGCAAAAATTGAATTCCGGGATTATGACTTGTTTGTAGACGACATATTTCTAACCAATATAGGGCTAGCTATGCAACGTGACTGGATTTTGGAAAAAGGAATTGGAGTAATCATAGAACCCCGAAATGTGGCTGCTAGTATTACACTAATTAATTTTGGAAGCCGGCAAGCGATTATTCACGAGGTTGCTAGGGTCTTAGGGGTAAAGCAGCACTATCAATCGCGTCGTGATTTCTCTACAGAAAGAATTGGATTGTTCGTTGTAGCAGTAGAAAACGATTCTAAAGCTCTATTGGAGGTGATTAAGCAGGTTCCATTGTTAGAGAGTGTAAGACGAAAAAAAATATTGCAGCTAAAGGAGGAAGAATAGTGTGTCTCGGGATATCATGGCTGTAGTCACTTTAAGGCCTGATTCCATTCGCGGTGGTGTTCCTGCATTTATTGCAAATAATGAACAGGAGCAGATGGAACTCGCTGGTGAGTTAGGACGGATAATGCGTGGCGATGTTTTTCGATTAAAGAATGGAACTATAATACTATTGCCAATTGAAGAAAGATGAACGGGTGTGTGATCTTAAGGAGGAGGATCTTGCCATTATAGAAAAAGAAGGATTTTTTACTAGACAAATTGAAGTATAACTAATGGGAGATCTATCTATAAAGAGAGGGGGAACCCGTTTGTTTAATATACAATTATCCAAGGCACAATGCATGGCATGTTTGTTAATTATTTGTTTGTTTTATTTAGTTATCATCGGAGGACAAGGCCAATACATGAGATGGAATAATGGAAGACTGCTGGAAGATACATATGATAGTATAGACGAAATAGTAATACTAGCGGAAGAGACAACGGACTCTGATCACGTACCTATGAGTGATGCTTCTACTATAGCAAGTAGCTCAATAGTTGCGACTACTTCAGATTTTATTGCCAGCACCGATATAACTACTCCGGATGTTCCTGCTGCAGATATCCTGGATCCTAGTGGACTTATTATGCCAAAACCATTGGAAGGTTCCTATGGGTTGTATACGGTATCTAATGGGGATAGTCTTTACTTAATTGCAGAAACATATAGCACTACGATTGAGAAATTAAAATATTTGAGTGGGCTGACATCGGACATTATTCCTCCAGGTCTGAGCATAGTAGTGCCATTGCATTCCTTGCGGGAATATCCTAATGGTGTTCGGCTAACAGATAAGGAGTTGGAATGGGTTGCTCAAATGGTACATGCAGAAGCTCGCGGAGAGCCCTATTTAGGGCAGGTGGCTGTGGCTACTGTAATTCTTAACCGGGTGAAAAGCCCGAAATTTCCTAATACCGTACGAGGTGTGTTGTTTCAACCCAATGCATTTCAGCCTGTTCGAAATGGTACTTTTTTTCGCCCAGCCAATGACATGGCCCATCGTGCCACGCTAGAAGCGTTATATGGACACGACCCAACCAACGGTGCTCTATTTTTCTTTAATCCAAGGATTTCCACGGATCGGTTTATGCATGCTAGGCCCGCTGTTGTAACCATTGGTGAACACAGATTTATGCATTAGCCTAGCGAACCGTTAGGACACGTAATTCTCAGAACCAGAAATGCTAAAAATGCGGAATTAGAAGAAAACGGGCTAGGAATAATCCTAACCCGTTTTTTGTTTATCAGCCTAAAGGTAGAGCATTCACTTAACTAGTGCTGCAGTGTCTCTAGCAATCATCACTTCTTCATCTGTGGGGACTATGAATACACGTACCCTTGAATCTGATGTCGATATCTCAATTTCTTGGCCTTTTTGTTGATTGGCTGTTTCATCAATGGTGATACCTAAGAAGCTCAGGTTCTGGCAGATTCTAGTTCGCAGGGAAGGAGTGTTTTCTCCAATTCCAGCTGTAAAGGCAATGGCATCCACACCATTCATCGCAGCCATATAGGCCCCGATGTATTTACGAATCCGATACTCGTAGATATCAAAGGCTATCTTGTGCATGGCACCACCTTCAGCAACACCCTTTTCAATATCACGCATATCACTTGCTCCAGCAATCCCATATAGACCTGAATGCTTGTTCAGCATAGAGTTAAGATCTGCCATAGTCAGATCTTCTTTTTCCATAATATAGGATAAAGCTCCAGGATCGATATCACCGCTACGAGTTCCCATCATCAAGCCCTCTAGAGGCGTAAAACCCATCGAAGTATCTACAGAACTACCGCCTGCTATAGCTGCTAAGCTAGCACCATTACCGAGATGACAGGATATAATTTTGATGTCACTAATGTTCTTATTCATTAGGCTAGCCACTCGATCTACTATGTACTTATGGGATGTGCCATGAAACCCATACCTACGCACCTTATGCCGTTGATAAATCACGTATGGGGTAGCATATAAGTAGGCGTGCTTGGGCATAGTCGAATGGAATGCAGTGTCGAATACAGCGACTTGGGGAGTTCCTGGCATCAATTTCTCCGCAGCACGGATACCCGCTAGATTCGCTGGATTATGGAGTGGAGCTAGATCAATGATCGATTCTAAGATTCTCTTTGTTTCACTATTAATAACAACCGAATCAGAAAATGACTCACCGCCGTGGACCACACGATGGCCTACTGCTCCAATTTCGTCTGCTGATTTGATAACCCCATATTCTTTATCTACAAGAAGCTTTAAGCATTCTTGTATCGCTACTGTGTGTTCGAGAATAGGCATGGTTTTATTTACTTCATCTTTCCCGATAGACTGGTGCGTAACTACAGCATCTTCTTGGCCGATTCGTTCGACCTTTCCATCGGCCAACACGGACTCATCTGTCATATCATAGAGTTTATATTTGAGCGAGGAAGAACCACAATTTAAAACAAATACTTTCATCTCTAATCCTCCTGTTCTTGCCAAGTTCTATCGATTAATCCGTCCTGGGTATACGCGAAAAAACCAACATTTGATTTCACACCTAAACGACCAGTACGGACGAAACGGCGTATTAGTGGGGCTGGTGCATATCTATCTCCAAAAGCATCTTGCAGTTGTTCCATCCAATGCAGGATAGTGTCTAGACCCATGCGGTCTGCCATTTCAAAAGGTCCTTGATCCATGGTCCAACTTTCTTTGAGCACTTTTTCTACTGAAGGAATATCTGCAACTCCTTCATCTACCATGTAGGCTCCTTCATTGATTAAGGTTACTAATGCACGAGGGTTGATTAGTCCCGCCGATTCCTGAAGATACACAATTGATTTTCCTAGCTTGGCTACAAAATGTTCAGCGACCTTAATAGCCTCTTCGGAGGTATCTTCACTATGACTCAGTTCAACAAGGGGAACGTTTGGTACGGGCGGAATAAAGTGTACTCCAACCAATAGATCCGAACGTGAAATGCCACGTGCTATCGCAGAAACACATAATGTGGCGCTAGTAAGAATAAATACCACATTAGGTTGGCAGAGCCTATCTGCTGTGCGAAGCAGCTCTTGCTTAGTATAGAAGTGATCAATCGTCGCTTCAATCAGCAAGTCCACATTAGCGAGTTCTTTAAGATCAGAAGTGTAGCTAATTCGGCTGAGAATCACACGTTTTTCTGATTCTGTTAAGGACCATTTCGCCAACTTTCTACTTAAACTTTGTTCAATTTTATGGGGAGCGTCTTGACTACCAGCGCCTTGTGAAAATAGGATGACCTCATATCCTTTGCTAGCAGCGTTTTCAGCAATTCCTCGACCAAGCCGGCCTGAGCCAAGGATTGCTATTCTACGAGTTTCCATATTACAAACCTCCTTATTCAGAAGGATTCTTTCATCAGCAGAATATCAAGATGAGAACCTTCTCTTTGAGTTTTTATCTAATTCACTGTTGCATATTCTACATTGAGAGTCCTTTCTCCCGCCTGATCAGTGATATTTTTATCTAGATCGTGATAAATATTACAACAAACCAAATATATGTGCAAATTAGGTATTGCCTTTTAGGCAAAGTATGGTAGAATATGCTTCAACAATAGAGTTTTGCAGCTGTAGATAGACCGGAACACAAGATTAATCGAAAGGAAGGGTTAAATGGATTTTAATAGCAAGTTTGGCAAAGAAGGATTGACCTTTGATGATGTTTTATTAGTTCCTGCAGCATCCCATGTATTACCAGCCAAGGTTGAGGTTTCGACTCGATTGACAAAAGCAATTCGCTTAAATGTTCCCTTTATGAGTGCAGGTATGGATACGGTTACCGAAGCCCGTATGGCGATTGCTATCGCCCGGGAGGGGGGGCTAGGTGTAATTCATAAAAACCTAGCTATCGAGGATCAAGCAGGCGAAGTTGACAAAGTTAAACGTTCTGAGAGTGGTATCATAGTGGATCCTATCTTTCTCAGACCCAATCATCAGATTTGTGATGCCTTAGCCCTAATGGAGCGCTATCATATATCAGGGGTTCCCATTGTCGATGATAGTCAGAAGCTTGTCGGTATTTTAACCAATCGGGATCTCGTTTTTGAGGAGAATTTTGAGCAGTCTATCGGTGACGTGATGACTAAAGACAATTTAATTACTGCGCCCGTGAACACTACCTTAGAAGATGCAAAGCGGATTCTCCATCGACATCGGATCGAGAAGCTACCACTAGTAGATGAGAGCTACCGTCTCAAAGGCCTAATTACCATAAAAGACATAGAAAAAGCCAAAAAGTACCCAAATGCCTCTAAGGATAGCCAAGGCCGGTTGCGCGTTGCTGCAGCCGTGGGAGTGGGTACAGATGTTCACCAACGAGCAACTGCATTGGTGAAAGCAGGAGTGGATTTACTAGTTATCGATACAGCCCATGGTCACTCCCAGCGGGTACTTGATACCTTGAAAGAACTAAAAGGTTTATTTGGACAAGATATGGAGATCATCGCCGGAAATATCGCAACTGCTGAGGCGGCTGAAGCGCTTATAGAAGCGGGGGCTGACGGCATAAAAGTTGGTATTGGACCTGGGTCTATCTGTACTACGCGGGTTGTTTC
>SKHL01000059.1 GCA_007116995.1 Limnochordia bacterium | reverse complement strand
TTGGCATTGTTTTCATTTTGCTGTATTTAGGGATATATAAACGGTATGAACCTTTACTGTTAGTACCCATAGCCTTTGGAATGTTTTTAGTTAATTTTCCGGGGTCTGGAATTATGGATGAAGGTGGATTGCTTAATATATTATATGAGGGAATTCGGTTGGGAATTTACCCACCACTGATTTTCTTGGGTGTGGGCGCTATGACTGATTTCGGGCCTCTGATCGCTAACCCTCGTAGTTTGTTATTAGGCGCTGCTGCCCAAGTAGGGATTTTTGCAACCTTTTTAACCGCTTCTTGGCTTGGATTTACGCTGCAAGAAGGTGCGTCTATCGCAATAATCGCTGGGGCGGATGGTCCTACTGCGATTTTTCTTACTTCTCGGTTAGCACCTGAACTACTTGCACCGATCGCCATCTCGGCATATTCCTATATGGCCTTAGTACCGATTATTCAACCTAGAATAATGTATATGTTGACGACGAAGCAAGAACGGCGAATTAAGATGGCGCAACTACGTGTCGTCAGTCGCTTAGAGAAGATTATTTTTCCCATTGTTGTTACTATTTTTGGCGGCTTATTAGTGCCTACATCCATTCCATTATTGGGCATGTTAATGCTAGGGAATCTATTTCGGGAAAGTGGGGTTACGAAGCGCATTGCTGACACGGTCCAAAATGAAATCGTAAATATCACAACTATTTTCCTTGGACTCACTGTCGGGGCAACAGCTCAAGCAGAGACGTTCCTATCAGTTCGGACAATCTCTATTCTGCTTTTAGGCGTATTAGCATTTGTACTGGCCACTATTTTTGGCGTTTTGTTTGGTAAATTAGCTAAGAATTTCAGTGGTGGAAAGATCAATCCTCTTATTGGAGCAGCTGGAGTATCTGCAGTCCCCATGGCGGCTCGAGTTGTCCATCAGGTGGGTCAGAAAGAAAATAAAAGCAATTTCCTATTGATGCATGCGATGGGACCGAATGTTGCCGGTGTTATTGGCTCTGCTATCGCTGCTGGTCTATTTTTATCATTGTTAGGAGGGTAATCAATGAGCAAGAAAGTTGGAATTACAGAAACCTTATTCCGTGACGCGCATCAGTCATTACTAGCGACACGACTCAAGATCAAGGACATGCTCGAAGTAGCAGAGCTCATAGATGCAGCAGGGTTTCATTCATTAGAAGTCTGGGGTGGAGCAACTTTTGATAGTTGCTTGCGGTATTTAGATGAGGATCCCTGGGAGCGGTTACGTACACTGCGCAAGTACTTACCAAATACGAGATTACAGATGCTATTACGAGGACAGAATCTGTTAGGATATCGCCAGTATCCTGATGATGTTGTGGATGCTTTTGTGAATAAATCAGTGGAAAATGGAATCGACATTATCCGAGTGTTCGATGCATTAAATGATACCCGGAATTTAGAACGGGCGATTAAGGCAACGAAAAAAGCCGGAGGGCATAGCCAAGCCGCTGTAGTATATACTGTTAGTCCTGTTCATGATGTGCCCGGTTATGTCCAGCTTGCTAAAGTGTTAGCTGAGATGGGTGCAGACTCAATCTGTATTAAGGACATGGCGGGCATTTTAACCCCTAATATAGCCTATAAGCTGATTCGTGAGCTTAAAGAGACGATTGAGATTCCCATTCAGTTGCACTCCCATTATACGAGTGGGCTTGCTTCCATGACCTATTGGTCAGGGATTCAAGCAGGTGCTGATGTGGTCGATACCGCTCTATCGCCACTAGCGCTTGGAACGTCCCAACCACCTACAGAATCACTAGTCGCAGCTATGGAAGGTACAGACTATGATACCGGTATAAACATTGAGCTACTAACACAAGCCAATATGAAGTTGAAACATATCCTAGCTGAATACAAGAAACCACCGATTACTGTAGATACCGAGGTGCTAGTCAGCCAAATCCCTGGTGGGATGCTATCCAATCTTAAGTCCCAGTTAGAGCAACAGAAACTTGGGCACAAATTTGATGAGATCGTTAAGGAAGTACCTCGGGTACGCAAAGACTTAGGATATCCACCCCTAGTGACTCCCATGAGTCAGATTGTGGGGGTGCAATCCCTTCTTAATGTGGTTACTGGGAAACGATATTCCGTTAAATCCAAGGAAATAAAGGATTATGTGCAAGGCTGGTATGGCAGACCCCCTGTGGAGATTGCTCCAGAGATCCGCTCTCAAATCATAGAGGGGGAGCCATTAACAAGGCGGCCCGCTGACTTATTAGATCCCGGATTGGAGAAAGCAAGATTGGAAATTAAGGATATTATGCAACAGGAAGAAGATTTGCTCAGTTACATTTTATTTCCAGAAGTTGCTAAGAAGTTTTTTGCCAATCGTAAATAGAGAGGACACTCAAGAGTCCTGCTGAATGTTTTCTCTTTCGCTTAGTGATAGCATTTGGAAAAAGTGAAGGAACAGAAGAAGGATTTAGTGTGGTAATATGGAACTAAGAGTAGAGAAGATTGCTTCAATACATATAATCCAAAGGAAAAGGAGTTGTTTTATTTGAGAAAGTCTGTTGGGTTTTTGGGCTTGATCCTTGTTATGCTTATGTTTGCCGGCTGTTTGGGTGCTGGAATTGCTATCACCATAACACCCAATCCAATTGAGTTAACCTTTGGGGATGATAGCACAGAAGTGACGATTAACGTTCGTACCCAAGGATTTGGAAGCTTGAGGATTGATTCTATTATTGCCGAACTGATTGATGAAGATGAGCAGGTGGTTGATTCCCATGAAACGGTATTGGATTTGACCTTGCCTGTAGTTCCCGGACTTACTCATCCAGAGGTAATAGAAATCAGATTGCCGGAAGAGTACGTATATCCAACTGAAGAGGAATATAATAAGGCATTGTTAGGGAAGTCATTTAAGGTGAATGTCTCAATTACCGGAAGCAACCCGGTGCAGTCTAAGGCACTCGTGAAATTCCTTTAGGAGAACTTGAATGGAGAGACCCTGCCCCAGCAAACAGAGGGCAGGGTCTCTGTGTTGCTAATTATGCTTGTGGGCATAAGCGATGGGTTAGGCTATAGAGAAGCGATATGCAACAGGCGATGGAAGGAGTGTCACATAATAGCATCGTGTTAGTAGCAAGTGGGCTAACCGTCGCACAGGGGGTAGAGGATACTAAAACAGCACTTCATTATAGCGAGGCAAGTGAATTAGCTCTAATGCTTGCTGTTGAGACGGAATGGAGATTACGAGTATGGGGTTTATGGGGTGTTGTAGGCTTACTTCTCTTGGTAGGCATTGTTTTTCTGATATGTTCAAAGGTGTAGGGAGTTATGTTGTAATTGCGAAGAGGGCCAGCATCAACCAGGATGTGAAGAGCTTTTTTCGGGTTAAGGCAGGAAAATAGCAAGTCCTGTAGAAGATGGGATCAAACGGATATACTCGACAGGAAGGACAGTGGCCATGAAGCGCAGGGTAATAATCGATACGGATCCGGGCATAGATGATGCCTTAGCACTTATGTTAGCAGTCAGGTCTTCTGAGCTACAGATAGAAGGAGTAACCATTGTCCCAGGGAACGTAGAACCCCAGGTGGGAGCGAAAAATGCACTCAGAGTACTAGACGTTGCTGGTGCAGATTATATCCCCGTTTTCTTAGGGGCAAAAGCCCCGTTATATCGGAAGTTAGTTCCAGCCATGCGGATTCATGGTAAGGATGGGTTAGGTGACTGTAATTGGCCACAAACCAACCGGAGTGTGGTAAATAGCTGTGCGATTCAATACATGATTGATCAAGCACATCATTTTCCGAAGGAACTGACACTGATATGTCTAGGGCCCTTGACCAATCTAGCCTTAGCTATTCGTCAAGATCCAGAAGCGATGGCTTTATATCAAGAGATAGTTATTATGGGTGGGGCGGCTCGGGTAGCAGGAAACGTTTCTCCTGTAGCAGAGTTCAACTTTTGGTCCGATCCGGAAGCAGCGCATATGGTATTTGAGTGGAGTAAGATACCTTTAATCGTGATTGGATTGGATGTAACCAAGCAAACCTTATTAAGGCCTACTCATCGTGAGTTTTTAAAACATGTTAATACTCCATTAGCGACTTGGATCTGTAGACTAACTCGACACTATCTGAATATTCACTGGGAGTTAGATAGCATCCTCGGGTGTATGTTAAACGATCCCCTTGCTGTTGCAGTTACATTTATGCCAGAGTTAGTTACGCTACAAAATTACACACTGGACGTAGCCACGGATGGTTTGTGCCGAGGACAGATGGTTGTGGATTATTCAGGGCAGTGGCGGAAACGAAACAATGCGAGAATCGCCACGGAAGTAGATGCTCAGACATTTATTGAGGAATTCTTGGTCCGATTAGTTCCAGAAAAATACTCCGTGCAAGAGCTTCGCAAGCATTTCGCCCAGAACTGCTAATAACGACAAGAAAGCCAGCGGGCATTCTTTGTCGTTATATAAGTTTCTTAAGGCACAATATGTCCTTTAATACGTTACGCTAGATGACCCAAAAACGTAGTAGCAATGGAGAAGTAAATTAATAGTCCACTCATATCCTTAATTGTAGTGATAATGGGATCGGCCCCGGCTGCTTGGTCCAGTCCCATTTTAGATAGTGTATAGGGAACCACAAATCCAACAATAGTAGCCAATGTAATGGTAAAAAACAGGGAGAAACCGACCACCAAACCGATTTCTGGCAGCCCTTGCCATAACCAGCCAAACAGTCCACCGCCAATTCCTAAAAGTAGTCCCATGGCAGCGCCTATCTTGCATTCTCTCCACAGTTGGGTATAGAATTGATCCATGTTAATATGACCTAGAATTAACCCCCTCGTAAAAATCGTAGAAGATTGGGTGCCTACATTGCCACCCATATCCATAATAACCGGAATAAAGAAAGCCAATACCACGATAGTTTGGAGCGATTCCTCAAAGGCACCAATAACGCCACCGGCTATCATTCCACCAAATAGAGTTATCAGTAAATAGGGCAATCGTGCTCGTAGAGTTCGGATGACACCGCCTTTCACCAGATCGAAGCTGCGCGCTATTTCTGTGCTTTGAATATCTCCTAGCCCAGCCTTGACATAGATGTCTTCTGTGGCTTCCCTCTGCAAAACATCCATAGCATCGTCTACGGTGACAATACCTACTAATCGGTGTTCCTTATCCACTACAGGGATGGCTAGCAAATCATAATCCTGAATCAGTTTAGCTACATCCTCTTGATCATCGTGGGTGTATGAGACGATCACATCTCGCTCCATAATCTCAGAGACATGAATATCTGGGGTGGCTAAAACTAAATCTTTTAAGGATAAAACTCCTAGGAGTCGTCTTTGATTATCGTTTACATAGCAATAATAAATGGTTTCTGTCTCCGGACTTACTTTCCGGATTTTTACTAGTGACTCGCCTACAGTCATGTTCTCTCGTAGTGAAACATATTTTGGTGTCATGATCCGGCCCGCAGTATCTGGGGGATAGCCCGTTAGCAGACCAACTAGTTGCTGATCATCTACAGATAAACGAGTTAATAATCGATTTGCAACCGTCGCGGGAAGCTCGTCTAATAGTTCTACTTGATCATCGGGATCTAAATGAGTTAAGAGTTCAATGGCCTTTTCTTCTTGAAAACTACTAAGCAAGGTTTGCTTTTCTTCCACATTCAATTGCTCAAAGACATCTAAGGCTAAGTCTTTAGGTAAAAGGCGAAATACCGGGCCTTGTTCAACTAATGGCAGAATACGGATGACTTGACCTATGTGTACAGCGTTTTCTTCCCTCAATAACTTCTTGATGCCTTCAAGGTCTTCGGTCAAAAGTAATTTGTGTACTGCTGCATATAATTCTTCGAAATTCATGGGATAGACCTCCTTTTCACTACTTAGGAGAGCTTATTACCCGGTGAGTCAGTAGCGCGCCTAAGTGGTGTTTTTGTTCACTATGCAATTGTGTAAGCATTGTTAATGGATCACCATCGTCGGCCACTCACTTCACCTCCAGCAAAACATAAAAACCTCCCCATACAAAGGAGAGGTTTTTGCAAAAAATACACAAAAAAACCTACCTCCCTTGTTGAGCTTTAGCACTGTAGAGTTAGGAATAAATTCCGGCTACATTAGATCATACCTTAATCCGATAAGATCAGTTTACCCATTGGCGTCTCTCGACATTTTTGGGCAGTAGCTCATCCTCTATAGGAGCCTCACCTAACGAAGAGGTCATCATTTACTTAATAACTATACCAAACTTGTTAGTTACTGTCAAGGATGGACATACAAAAAAATAGCCCACTCCTACCTAGTAGAAGTGGGCTGCACTGTTGCGATGGAGTCGACTGTTTGATGACATCGGTTCTACAAGGCAGACAGATCCGCTTTGGTCATAGCGAGGGCTAGATCGATACACGCCTTAACATCGTCAATATCCACCATTTCTGATGCAGAATGGACATATCGGCAGGGAATCGAGATCGTTCCGGAGGGAACTCCAGCTCTAGTTAGGTGAATTGCACCGGCATCTGTTCCGCCTCGCTCGAGAATTTCTAGTTGGTAGCAAATGCTCTGGTCTGTCGCTATTTGGACCATTAGCTCTTTAACTTTTGGATGGGTAATCATCGAGGAGTCCTTGACTTTGATGGCTGCACCTTTTCCTAGACCCACATCCATCCGAGGGGCTTCTGGTGTATCACCGGTTAGAGTGACATCAAGGGCCACACCTAGATCGGGATCAATACCGTAGGCTGATGTGCGTGCGCCACGTAGTCCCACTTCTTCTTGGGTACTGAATACAAAGTATAGATCATGAGGTGAGGGCTGAAGTTGACGAATCACTTCTATTAACACTGCACAGCCAACTCGATCATCCATACTCTTGGCTATTAGCCGTTTACCTAAATCAGCAAATTCTCGATTAATAATGGCGAAATCACCCACATTAACCTTGCTCGTCGCACTCTCTTTGGAGTCAGCGCCTATATCTATGTACATTTTATCGAGACTAAGATCCTTTGGATCTCCTTTTTCTTTGCCAATTACACCCACAGTACCATTACTGAAACGAACTCGATTCCCTAAGAGAGTTAATGGGTTTAGTCCCCCCACATTAGAAAAACGCAGAAATCCTTGATCATCAATGTGGGTAATAACCACGCCGATTTCATCGGCATGAGCAGAAAACATGACTTTTTTCCCTTGGCCGCGTCCCCTTTTCACTGCAATTAAGCTGCCTAGAGCATCGGTATATAGTTCATCCACTTGATCTTGAATATAACCTCGTATAGTTTTTGCAATCTCATTTTCGTACCCTGAGGGGCCAAAGGATTCAACAAGTTCCTTAATTAACTCTTTCATAGCTTAGACCTCGCTTTCTTCTAGGGTTTTTAAAAAGGCTTTGACTAGTCGTAGTGCGTTATCGTAGTCTTTTTTACTCATTAGCGAAACAGGGGAATGAATATAGCGACAGGGGATGGCCAAAACGGCTACACTTACTCCATCTCGACTCGCTTGGATCTTTCCCGCATCGGTACCGCCTGCTGTGTTACGTCGCAATTGAACCGGGATGTCGTAGAGTTCTCCTAGTTTAATTAACTTGGCTACTAATTTTGGATCCGGAATGGCGGCGCTATCCATGAAGGTAAGGCTTGGTCCCTGACCAACAGTAGTTGCATGCTTGTGCTTGGGTATACCAGTAACATCAGAGGCGGTTGTGCCTTCTAGGATTAAAGCAACATCAGGATTGACGCTGTAACCAGCTACACTAGCACCGCGTAGACCTACTTCTTCCTGAACAGTAAAAACGCCATAGAGAGGATAGGTGTATGTATCTTTTAGGGCATCGATTAATAAGGCACATCCAACTCGATCATCAAAGGCCTTTCCCTTATACTTGTCTGTACCGAGTTCACTAAATTCGGTGGTGAAGTAGGCATAGTCACCGAGGCTAACCTGGCTTTCTGCTTCTTCCTGCTTTTTCGTACCAATGTCAATAAATAACTCATCGAGTGATAAGGGTTTATTCCGTTCTCCTGGTTTCTGTAGATGGATAGGTTTTGAGCCCAAGACGCCGGGAACTCGTTTACTACCGACCACAACAGATTTTGCTACTAACACCCGAGGATCAATACCACCAACAGATCGAAATTTAAGCAAACCATTTTTTTCAATACTGACAATCATTAAGGCTACTTCATCCATATGAGCAGCTAGCATCACCTTTGGACCTAGGTTCGCACCTTTCTTTAGGGTGATTAAGTTGCCTAGGGCATCGGTCTTAATCTCATCAACTATATCCGATACTTCGCTTCGAATTAAATCACGGACTTCGCCTTCTTGCCCTGGTCCGCCACAGGCTTCCGTTAATCTTTTTAGAAGCAACGTAATCCCTCCACAAATTCGTAATCGAGCTCTGCAATAAACATGGCTAGTAAGCGCCCGGTTTTCCGTACGTCCTCATAATCTAAGGTTTCTACGGGAGTGTGCATATAACGTAAGGGTAATGATAGAAGTATGGTGGGGATGCCCGCTTGGGTAACCTGGATCGCAAAGGCATCTGTACCTCCTGGATTGGGTGAGGGCTCCGACGAATAGCTGATGTTCCAGTTTTTTGCTGTTTTTGCTAACCGCTCATATAATTTTGGGTGGACATGGGGTCCCATGGCAATCCCAGGACCGTTACCAAGCTTAATAGAACGATATTCAGGCACTCCAGGCATATCACCGTGACCAACGTCTACTGCAATACCTATATCGGGGACGATGCCAAATGTACTGGTAGTAGCCCCCCGTAGTCCCACCTCTTCCTGGACTGTGGCTACAGCATAAATGTCAGCAATGTGGTTACGGTCTTCTAGGGCTTGTAAACACTCAAATAGAACAGCGACACTAGCTCGATCATCCATGGCCTTGCCCGCCAAGTGAGGTCCATTTAATCGAACCACTGGTCGTCGTAGAGTCGCCAAGTCACCAACGGATATCCACTGGGTGGCTTCTTCTTTGGTATTGAATCCAAGATCAACAAACAAATCATTCATTTCCACAGATTTTTCTCGTTCATTTATTGTCTGTACATGGGGTGGTTTAGCACCAATAATTCCTGGTAAGTCTTCTTTTCCATGGACTATTACTTCCTGGGCTAAGAGCACTCTTTGATCAATACCACCAATAGCAGAGATGCGTAGAAATCCTTCGTCCTCAACTTTTGTGATAATCAGTCCAATTTCGTCTATATGTGCGGCGAGCATTACCTTCGGGCGAGGTTCGTCGCCCACTCCTTGCTTTAACATGATTAGATTACCTAATTTGTCTTTGCGAATCTCATCGGCCCAGGGACAATTTGCACTGATTTGGTCAGCGATTTGGTCTTCATAGCCAGAAATACCTGTCTTCTCTGATATGGAAACTAACAGTTCTTTTATTTCCAATGCGTTTCCCTCCTTTGGATCTGCTATTATTATTTCTCGTTATGCGAAGGAAAAACCTTCTGATTTGGCGAACTATATGTTAGGAAAAATACCGTATATTTGGTATTATTATTCAAGAGATGAGGCATGGAATTTGAAACAATGTATTAATTATTTGATCCGATATGGTATTTTAGTTGTGGGTATTGTGATTATGGGATTTGGTATCAGCCTAACGATCCAGGCAAACCTAGGCGTAAATCCTTGGACCGTTTTTCACCTGGGTATTAGTAATATGACACAGTTATCTGTGGGCCGGATTACACAAATTGTGGGACTTGTTCTTGTAGTAATCGGTAGTGTTTTGCTAAAACAATATCCCGGGTTAGGCACCCTAGTGAATATGTATTTAGTAGGAGCAAGTGTTGATTTCTTTCTTGCTAATAACGTAATGCCTGATAGCCAGATGTTTATTGTCCAGTTACTCTATGTGATATTAGGTATTTTAAGTATAGGTTTTGGAACAGGAATGTATATTTCAGCTCGACTAGGGGCTGGGCCTCGCGATGCGATTATGCTCGGTTTATCAAAACTACTGAAACGCCCAGTTGGAACTGTGCGCTCTGGCATGGAGTTGACTGTACTTGTTATTGGATTCCTTTTAGGTGGTCCGA
>SKHL01000007.1 GCA_007116995.1 Limnochordia bacterium | reverse complement strand
CTGTGAGAGCGAAAGAACTAGGAGCGATCACCTAGTTCTTAGCTACTCGATTTAGAAAATCATGATCTCAAATTTTATGCTACTGCTCTGTCTTATTCATAGCCTAACTCGCTGGTATAATATTCTTGGATTGCTTTCACCTTCATCCCACGAAGTTTAACCTGCTCAATGCCTTTGACTGCTGCAATGGCACCTTGAATTGTGGTAGTAATAGGAATGCCTTTCATAAGTGCTTCCCGCCTTATTTTATATCCATCAGATAAAGGTCCCTTACCAAGAGAACAATTGATGATAAATTGAATACTGTCGTTCTTTATTTTATCAAGAATATCTGGACGTCCTTCACCTAATTTTGCTGCTAGCTTGACGGCTATCCCTTGCTGCTGCAGGTAATCTGCTGTACCTTTGGTTGCCATTAGCTCGAACCCTAGTTCTTTTAGCTTAGTTGCGATATTTACTATCGACGGTTTATCCTTGTCTGTGATGGTCAAGAGCACACTGCCAGATAGGGGAAGGCTCGATCCAGCAGCGGATTGGGATTTCGCAAAGGCCATGGCGAAATCTTCGTCAATACCCATTACCTCACCTGTAGAGCGCATTTCCGGGCCAAGAATAATATCTGTACTGGTGAATTTGCGATAGGGGAAAACAGCTTCTTTTACAGCAGTATATGTGGGAATAACTTCATCTTCCAAGCCTAGACTGGTTAGAGTAGCACCTAGCAGTACATTTGTAGCAATTTTAGCTAGCGATACACCAATGGTTTTACTGACAAAAGGGACGGTACGAGAAGCTCGAGGATTCACCTCGATCAGATAGACCTGTTCTTCCTTTACAGCAAACTGAATGTTAATCAGACCGACAACGCCGATCTCTGCCGCTAAGAGTTTTGTCTGTCGTCTAATCTCGTTGATGGCTTTATCCGATAGGCTAAACGGGGGAAGAGCACAAGCACTGTCGCCAGAGTGTATACCTGCTCGTTCGATGTGCTCTAGTATCCCGCCGATCACACAATTGCTTCCATCGGCAATGGCATCTACATCAACTTCGATACTGTCCTCAAGAAACTTGTCAATTAAGATGGGATGTTCAGGAGATGGTTTTGTTGCTTCCTCCATGTAGCGAGATAGGGATCCTTCGTCATAAACAATTTCCATTGCCCTTCCACCTAGTACATAGGAGGGACGAACTAGAATCGGGTAACCAATTTTTTTGGCGGCGATCTGCGCTTCAGTTAGCGATCGTGCGAGACCATTTTCTGGTTGTCGAAGTCCAAGCTTCGTAACGATTGCTGCAAATTTCTCTCGATCCTCAGCTAGGTCAATGGCTGTGGGCGAGGTCCCTAAAACATTTATACCAGCCTTTTCTAAGGCCAAAGCTAATTTCAGCGGTGTTTGTCCTCCGAATTGCAGAATAACTCCGTCAGGCTTTTCTTGTAGACAAATTTCTAAGACGTTTTCTAGAGTCAATGGTTCAAAATACAGTGTATCCGATGTATCGTAATCGGTACTAACCGTTTCGGGGTTACAGTTGACCATAATCACGGTACTGCCTTGTTCTCGAAGAGAAAAAGCAGCCTGAACACAACAGTAGTCAAATTCAATTCCTTGTCCAATCCGGTTTGGACCACCGCCAAGGATCATCACTTTATGTGTGTTACGGGCAATAGTTTCGTTCTCTGCGCCTCGATACGTAGAATAGAAGTAGGGTGTGAGTGCATCAAATTCAGCGGCACATGTATCAACAGATTTATATACAGCTAGAATTTCATGATCCCAGCGAATTCCTCGCATGGTAGCTTCGTTGCTTTGATAAATATGCGCTAGCTGCTGGTCCGAGAAACCGTGGTTTTTGGCTATCTGTAACAGTTCCTTCGTAAGAGGATTATTTCGTAGCTTAAGCTCTACATCTAAAATCTGTTGCATATTGTGTAAAAACCATCTGTCAATTTTCGTGAGTTGATATATCTCATCAATTGACATGCCTATTAATAGCGCATATCGAATATAGAAAATCCTCTCGGCAGTAGGTACTAAGGTAGTGTGTGATCTCTTTTTTATATACATCAGCAGCATCAGCTTGCGTTAGCTGATCATAGCAGTAGTGATCATGGCCATCAGCTCCCCAACCAAAACGGCCTTGTTCCAAGGAACGTAGGGCCTTTTGTAGAGATTCCTTAAAGGTGCGGCCAATTGCCATTACCTCACCGACTGATTTCATCTGGGTGGTTAGACGGACGTCGGCGTCACTAAATTTTTCAAAATCCCAGCGAGGCACCTTAGTAACACAATAATCGATGGCTGGTTCAAAACAAGCCGGGGTTTTACTGGTTATATCGTTAGGCAGTTCATCCAGGGTATAACCAACGGCTAGTTTTGCAGCAATCTTAGCTATGGCGAATCCAGTTGCTTTTGATGCCAAGGCAGAACTGCGGGACACGCGCGGATTCATCTCCACCACGACCCGTTTACCCGTTTCGGGATTTACAGCGAACTGAATATTTGAACCGCCGGTCTCAACTCCGATTTCTCGGATTATCTTTAGCGCTTCGTTACGCATTTCTTGGTATTCCAAGTCTGATAGGGTCTGAATGGGTGCTACTGTAATGCTGTCTCCCGTATGGACTCCCATCGGGTCGACGTTTTCCATAGAACAGACAATAACCACGTTATCGGCGATATCTCGCATTACCTCTAATTCATATTCCTTCCACCCAATCACGGATTCTTCAATTAGCACCTGTGAGCTTGGGCTTTGAATTAGCCCGTTATAGGTGATTTCCCGCAATTCGTCTAAATTGTAAGCGACCCCACCACCAGCACCGCCTAGGGTAAAGGACGGACGTATTATTATGGGAAACCCAGTTTTATTAGCGAATTCTTCCGCTGCTTCTATCGAGGATACATGAGCACTAGCAAGGACACCAACGCCAATACATTCCATGATTTCTTTAAAGAGCATACGGTCTTCTGTCTTCTGGATGGCCTCATAACTCGCTCCAATCAGTTCCACGTTATACTTGGCCAACACACCCTGCTTGTAGAGGGCGCATGCAGCATTTAGTCCTGTTTGCCCTCCTAGTGTTGGCAGCAGGGCATCGGGACGTTCTTTGGCAATAATTT
The DNA here is from genome assembly GCA_007116995.1 of Limnochordia bacterium. Classification (GTDB taxonomy): domain Bacteria; phylum Bacillota; class Limnochordia; order Darwinibacteriales; family DTU012; genus CSBR16-202. The sequence goes on along the minus strand of SKHL01000007.1, from coordinate 6,980 downwards.
GTGCAATGATATCAGTCTCGATCGGTTCTATATAGGTCTTATCGGCCATATCTGGATCTGTCATAATCGTAGCGGGATTGCTATTAATGAGAACAACCTGGTATCCCTCTTCACGTAGGGTCTTACAGGCTTGTGAGCCTGAGTAATCAAATTCACATGCCTGCCCAATGATGATTGGGCCAGATCCAATAATGAGTATTTTTTTTAAATCTAGTCGTTTTGGCATCAGATCACCCCTTGTTCTTCTGCATTAATTCTGCAAACTGTTGAAAAAGATAACGAGAATCATGAGGTCCTGGTGATGCTTCTGGATGGTGTTGAACGGAGAAACACTTTTGCTGTCGATGCACCAAGCCCTCTAAGGTATTGTCGTTTAGGTTGATATGAGTTATCTCTAACCCTGCTAGTAATGGATTTGTTTTAGAAATAGGTTCAGATGGTAATTCTACACAAAATCCATGGTTTTGAACAGAAATCTCCACATGATCGGTGGGGATGTTTTTGACCGGATGGTTACCACCACGATGCCCAAATTTCAGTTTATAGGTTTTAAGCCCGAATGCTTGACCGAGAATCTGATGTCCAAAGCAGATACCAAACATTGGAAACCTACCCATTAGTTTTTTGACTTCAGCCACGGCATAGGGTACCGCTCCTGGATCGCCAGGTCCGTTGGAAAGAAAAATTCCATCAGGGTCGAGCTTCATGATCTCTGATGCTTTAGTGTTAGCAGGAACCACAGTCACCCTGCAGCCAACAGCGGTAAGCATGGCTAAGATACTCTTCTTAATGCCAAAGTCTATGGCTACAACATGATGGTCTCCACTGGTGCCATATCCGTAAACTTGCTTGCATGTGACATCCTTGACTAAATCGCTCCCTACTAGCTTGGGAACTCTTTGCACCTTATCAAGCAGCTTATCGAGTGAGTCAGTGTTAGTAGATAGAATGGACATCATGGCCCCAGCACTGCGAATATGGCGTGTTAGTGCTCTTGTGTCGATCCCATCAACACCAAGGATATGATGATGAGTTAAAAACTGCTTTAGGCTAGCTTCCGCCCGCCAATTGCTGTAGTAATTGTTATATTCATGAACCAAGAGTGCTTCAATATGTGGAGTGTTAGATTCATTGTCAAAATCAGTAACGCCATAATTACCAATTAACGGATAGGTCATTGATAGAATCTGACCACAGTAGGAAGGGTCAGTAAGGATCTCTTGGTATCCAGTCATACTCGTGTTGAACACTATCTCTCCGGTTGCCTCGCCAGAGCCAGTAAAGGACTCTCCTGATAAATAAAACCCATCTTCTAAAACCAGTAGCGCTTTTATAGTTATTCCCCCTTTGCCACTAACCTGCCTCTAATGTTCAAAGCAGCATTTCGCTTCCTAAGGTTAATTTGTGCTTCCTTAAATATACTGGTTAGATGAGCTCAAGTAAATAGATATTACGAGATTATACTGGTATACATCTACACTTAGATGAATCGCAGAAGAAGGACACAGGTAGCATACGTCGGAAGGGTCAAGTTTTCAAAGCTTGCTCCTTCAGCCAAAGCTATTTTCCAAGAGAAAGCAAAAACAAGAGCAGAGGCCTTACGCTCTACTCTTGTTTTAGTCATCTTTACGTTAAAGAAGATCAATATGTTCTTACTATGCCTCGTCGGAATAACCGGGGATATTCGTATCCACCCAAGGCGTATACCCATCTTGAATCAACAAACCCGCATCGGGATCGGTAGGTACATGTAATTTAGGAAGTTCCTTCCAGGCATCTCCATTTAAACCGTCTACTGTGCCAGTTTCTCTTAGGTATGCCATTAATGACCCTCTAATCTGTTTTAGAGGTTTTTGGCATAGGCTTAGTCCGGCTTTGTTACGGGTTTCCTGAGGATCGTGTATTTTATCGAACAAATACTCTTGATTATCGGGTGCGCTATAGAAATACTTCCACTCACGACTGACTGCCATATATGTCGATGTCGCGGCATACCCTACTTCTGATATTCTCCCTGGTGCTAGCTGAGCAAATACGTGATCCCGCGATACGTTCCCGGTTAACAACTGTGCCAAATCAACCCCATCTAAGCTATGGCTGTCTATTTTAGCACCAGCTGTCTGTAAGAATGTAGGAGCAATGTCCACTAAGCTCACAGGTGTATCACATTGAATGCCACCCTCAAACTGTCCCGGCTGTCTAACAATAAACGGAATTCTAGCACACGAATCATGCATACTGCGTTTTCCAAAACAATTATAATCCCCTAAATGCTCACCATGATCTGTGGTAAATAGAATCAAGGTATTATCTAATTGGCCAGCGGTCTCTAAGCCATCGAGTATTCGACCTATCTGATAATCCACAAAGGAAATACATGCATAATAGTAGGCCTTCATACAGCGCAACAAATTAGTATCTAACCCTTGATCTCGGTATTTGTATCGATTCTGAAACCGATTCACGTATGTTTGCAGCGATTCAACATCGGCCGGTACATTAGGCAGGGGCATCAATGGCGCTCGGTAGAGCTTATGCCATGGATTTGGCGGCGCAAACGGGGGATGAGGATGGATGAAACTAGAAAAAAGATACCAAGGCTGTTGGGTTTTAGATTCTTGTTCAATAAACGCAATGGAACGATCGGCGATCCATTGGGTGGGATGATCCTCAGGCGGCAGCTGAGAAGGTTGTGGAATGTAGTACATTTCTCCCCGAACACCCATGGGCTCACAAAGATGATCATAGCCCTTGTTTTTTAAGTAGATGAGATAATCTTCTCCCTCTAATGAGTGTGCACCATTTTCTTCTTGGCGTTCTCGGCTCTGAAAGCCTCGAAGCGCATGGGAGTCTGGTGTAAAGTGACACTTGCCAATACCGTGTGTGCGGTAGCCAGCTAAGGTCAGGGCGTCCATAAACGTCTGTCGTTCATCGGTGGGCATGCGCGAATTTTCCATGCAACCTGTATTCATTGGATATTGTCCCATAATCATGGAACAACGGGCTGAGACACATACAGGTGAAGGAGAATATCCATTGGTAAAGGCGACCCCCTCTCGGCAGAGACGATCTAGGTTCGGTGTCTTAATGATTGAATTGCCTAGAGCTCTAATTGTGTCAAAACGTTGTTGGTCTACGAAAAGGTGCAAAATGTTTGGTTTTCGTTTCATCAGATTTTATTAGCGGTGGATATCCCCAGCTTCTAGCTGTGGGGAGGAAACCGCCTTCCTCCTTTCAGAATTAAGGTCTAACTGTGGTCTTTAGTTGATATATTCAATAAAAGGATCAGTAATCCTTCTTTTTTCGCTAGGGTATCAAATTGCTGAAATCAGTTTGATACCCTAGCGAGCTATTACCTTGATCTACGAAGGTAGGTTAGGGTTATTAAGAATTGTCCATACTTAAATTTCGAGAATATTAGACTGTAAATGCATTGCTTGAAAGATTCTTGTAAGACAGCCCGTTTATAATGGATATAAAGGATGTGTAGAGATAAATAATGGTGATGGGAGCAGAACTATTGATAATCTGGGAGATAGTGAGATGGGTGGGACAAGTAATCCGTGGCAAACAGCAAACACAGCAGGATGCCTGTATAAATGTTGACTCTATGTCAGATTTCCAAATAGATTGTCTAGTGGCTAAGCATGTGCCGTTCGGGTCACTTGTGGCCATGATTACAAGTCCAAGATTCAAGCGAAGGACTATTAAGCAATACCGGGAAAAGGTTCTAGAAGATGAGTCTGACTCTTCGATACGAGATAAGCAATTTCCTTTTTAGTAAGTAACGGAACAGTCTATGCTTGGAGGGGTGGCTAATGATCAGGCAAACTATTATAAAAATAAAGCGTTCCTTTATTGATGAGGGGATACTATATCCTTGTCTAGGCGGGCTTGTTTTGGTTATTATTGCTATGTCTTTCTATTTTAGCATGTATTTAGTCGTTCCATTTGAGAAGTGTAGTATCAGCCGAGTGCTCTTTAGTATAGCTGCACTAATTTTAGGATCCCTGGTTGTAAAGCTACAGCAGCGATCACGTGATCAGATAACAAGCAAACAAGAGACTATCGACCTTCTTAGAGAACAACGTCATGATGTAATTAATGATCTGACCCTGGCCTTAAGCTATATACAACTAGATGAAATTGATCAAGCAGCTAACTGTTTACAGATGCTGGCGGCAAGTTTATCCGATAAATACAATTACTCATCGGTTCCAGCCGATGCTTGGTATACTGTTGCCAGGAATAAACGTAAAGTAGCGGAATCCCTAGGAATTCGGTTTAAAGAGCATATTACTGCGCCACTGCCTCAGGATATTCATCAACGTAGACTAATGCCGAAGCTTATCGGGAATTTATTAGATAACGCGATTGACGCAGTGCACAACCAGTCAGATGCCTGGATAGAGGTAATCTGGTGTGATACCGAAGATAGACAGTTTCTCTCTGTGGGGAACAGCGGGGTTTCCTTATCAGCTACGGCATTATCCAATATTAGAGCCGGTTTTTCCACAAAAGGTGAAGGACGAGGGTATGGCTTAGCTATCTGTCAAGACATAGCACAAGAGCTAGGAGCTGAGTTGTTAGTAGAAAGCGGGGATAATGCAACCACGTTTTCGTTAGTTTTATGGAAAAACATCTTTTTGGGTATCCAGCACAGTAAATAAAAGCTTAATTTTCTTATTTATGTTAATTGCCCTCATACGGCTAGAATTTACCTTATATCGGTCTATCTGAGATTTGGCAAAATGGCGGCTTTGTGATACAGTAAGGGTATAAATATAAATAAATTTTTATTTATGAGTTTGCGCTTCTCGTCACATATTTAGTGAGCTATTTAGTTGTCAGAATAATTATACATTTTGTTGAAAATTTAGGGGGAGGTGTTCTAGTGTTTAACAGAGAACGAACTACTATGGCATGGGATAGTCACGGTGTAGTCAAATCGGCTGACCGCAAAACCTCTAAGAAGATGAAAAGAGGAGAAATTCCTGATATAAGACGGCTCAGTGGTGAACAAGCCGAGCTCTATTTTGAGCTACAAGAGATGTTTGCATGTGAGGATCCGACTATCGTTAGTCTCAGATACTTCACTGGGTTTTCTGACGGATTAGAGCATTCAAAATGATCCAGATAGAAGGCAGAGCAGTAACGAATTATATAATAGCTTATTTAGGTCAAGCCCCTTAGTTACCAGGGGCTTATTTTGTTGTACCCAAACACATACATGTGTGAAACTAAAAATAAGTCGCTATGCTCAGCATGCTAGTCTAACCCACTTTAGTCATGAAACGGGTATCATGTCTGTGCAGCTTATGGATGGTCAACCTGTAGTTAGTTTGTAGATCCTAGTATGGTGGTGATGTACTTCACTCAAATTAATCTGAAAATCATCTGCTTAATTGGGCATAATTAGATGGATTGATTGATTGTCATTATTGACTGGGGGGATGGACAATTGGGTAAGACTGTACTAATACTAGGAGGCGGTACAGGTGGAGTTGTAGCTGGCAATGTTTTGCGTAAGACTTTGAAGAAAAAACACCAAGTTATTATCGTGGATAGGAATGACTATCATTACTTTCAGGCAAGCTATCCTTTCTTAATGGTAAATCAACGTCGACCTGCACAGGTGGTTAGGAGACTAGAAGCAGTGCAGCGGAAAGGAATTGAATTTCGTAAGGCGGATGTTATCCAGGTGTATCCCGAGCAACATTTGGTTGAGACCAGCGCAGGAATGCTGGGATTTGATTATTTAGTGATCTCTCTAGGGGCAGAGCATCATCTAGAATCCGTGCCTGGACAGGAGGCGGTGGCCTATAATCCCTATAGTTTTGAAGGAGTCTGTCGTTTGCGCCATGAATTGTGGTATTTTACCGGTGGCAATATTGTCCTTTTTATCTCTAATCTGCCCTATACGGGTGTAATAGCACCATATGAAATCATATTTCTCATTGATGCCTTTTTTCGTGAACGAGGTCTCAGGCAGCAAGTCACATTAACGCTAGTAACTCCAGAACCATCACTCCTACCGCTGGCTGGCCCGAAAGTAGGGGAGAGCTTACGGCGAATGTTAGAGCAACGTCAGATTCGAGTACTTACACAGGCGAAGGTTCTTTCGCTTGACCCGGTAAAAAGGCACTTGATGCTCGATGGAGGGATATCTATTCCTGGCGATCTGTTTATCGGGATCCCATCGCACTGGGGACCATCGGTACTATGCAATTCAAATCTGGTAGATGATAGTGGGTGGATCGAGGTTGATCCCCATACCATGGCCACGAGAGCAAAGTGTGTGTACGCTGTGGGAGATGCCACTGGAATAAAGCTTCCAATAACGCAAGCATGGGGGCCTAAAGCAGGGGTGTTTACCCATTATCAGGCCGAAGTAGTAGCGAGAAATATCGCATCTGTAATTGCCAAGAAATCACCGGACTTTCGATATACTGGCAAAGCAGCAGGAGTGGTCATGGCTACAGGATTCGGGAGCGGGCGAGTTGCTTCAGTAAAGTATTATGCAAGACCGTATCCTCGCGTTGCCTTGCTTCGTTCAACTAGAATAGCGTATTGGACAAAGATTGCATTTGAGAAATACTGGCTAAACTGCTGGTTATAAACCAAGTGATCCCGTTCGGAAACAGGGTTAAGTAACAGTCCAGGATTTACAGTGGGTAATTTTGCTGGACCCTATGTCCGCACAGAGCGTCAGAATGGTCATCGTGACTGATAGTTGTTTTGATAGCCTTTGGATGCTGAGCCAGAGGCTATCTAAGCAGAGGCATTATACTGGTTCAAGAAACTCTAGCAAATATTTGTTAAATAGTTGGGGATGTGTTTCCATTGGACAATGTCCACTGTCTGGTATCACAATTAGCTTAGACTGGGGAATATCTTCGGACATGCGTTGTCCTTCTGATACGGGTACCCAACTATCGTTTTCACCCCAGATTAGCAAGACGGGCTGATTAATTTTAGGT
>SKHL01000139.1 GCA_007116995.1 Limnochordia bacterium | reverse complement strand
GTATGCCAAACCATGTTCAAATAACTTAATAAAGATCCATTGGGTCCATTTCACGTAATTTGGATCCGTTGTATTTACTTCACGAGTCCAATCAAAGGAGAAACCCAAGGATTGAAGCTGTTTTTTAAACCGAGCTACGTTTTGCTTTGTTACCTTCTTAGGATGAATCTTGTGTTTAATCGCATAGTTCTCCGTAGGTAAACCAAAGGCATCCCAACCCATGGGAAATAGCACATTATATCCTTCCATCCGGCGTTTTCTGGCCACAATATCTAAGGCGGTATATGGTCGCGGATGCCCTACGTGCAATCCCTGTCCCGATGGATAGGGAAACTCAACTAAAGCAAAGTATTTCGGTTTTGACTTGTCGTTACTTGTTCTAAATGAATGATTGTCTTCCCAAACCCCTTGCCATTTCTGTTCGATTTTTCCTGGTGAGTACTCTTTGTTCATGCCCATGTCCCTCCTTGAATATAAAAAGAACCTCACATCTCCTATCTAGAGACGAAAGATTCGCGGTACCACTCTAATTGACAACACAAAATAGCTGCCCTCTTGAAAAGGATAACGGTCTCTAGCCGATTAGAACTAGGTTAGGACGTGTCCATAACTTGCCCTATTATTCGCTCTAATATGCTCCAAGACGAGTTCAGAATAGCCCAATACTATCTCTCACCAGCCGATAGCTCTCTGATATTGGAAATACTCTTACTGCTTCTTATCGTAGCATTTAATATACATTTCTCACATAGTGTAGCAAGAAATAGCGGTTTAGTCAATGGTAAAATTCAAAATGTGGGAATAAAACAGGCTAACCTTGATACCCTTTCTATTCATGGAATAATGTTCGATGTACCATTGCACCGAATCTGAACTATGATAGATTTTTTGATTGAAACAAATATCTATCTCTTACTAATGATCAGTATCCTGCAATGCAATTATCCCAGCAGTCAGTCCAGGTGATCAATGCCCAGTCACCTATTATGATGAAACTGCCTAAGGAGATCTATTAGACTACTTTTTCCTAATAGGCCACTCCTCTACCTGGCAACGTGCTGCCCATTGCTGGTATAATACAGTCATTTTTGATACCCGTTCGGGCTCTGTCTCTGCTAAATCATGTAGTTCAGTGCGATCGTCACTCATATTATATAACTCCCAATCACTGGGGTAACGACGCACTAGCTTCCAGTCACCTAGACGTACAGCCCTATTTCCCTCATGCTCCCAGAAGATTGGTTGGTTCCGTTGATATGTATCTCCCTGGAGCAATGGCAGAAAGCTTACTCCTTCCAAGGGTGTGATAGCTGTTCCACTATGCTCTTTTGGAACCGTTGCTCCTGCTATATCCAGACAGGTAGCCGTAATATCTATCAAGTGCCATGGTGACTGCACTATCTTCTGTTCCTTGATTACCCTAGGCCAATAGGCGATAAAGGGCGTAGCGATGCCTCCCTCATGGACCCAATGTTTATAATAGCGGAAGGGTGTATTCGATGCATTCGCCCATGGCAGATCATAACTCATAAAGGTATCATCCGGTCCGGGGTCAATGGTTGGTGTATTGCCAACTCGCATGGGACGGCCATCATAGGTGGGAATATTGTAGCGACTCGGTTGGGGTTTATCTGAGTCCTCGGCCATAAATTCTGCACATCCACCATTATCGGACAGGAACATAACCAGGGTGTCCTCTTCCAATCCTAGCTCCCTAATCGTCTCCATTATCTGGCCAATTCCTTGATCCATACGATCGATCTGGGCTGCGTAAACAGCCATCCTTAGATCCTCCCAGTCCTTTTCCTCAACCTCCGTCCAAGGTCGTGACTGGGCATCTCTCGGTGATAAGCTCCAATCGGATGAGATAATCCCTAGCTCTATCAAGCGCTGATAGCGAGCAGCTCTGATGGCATCCCAACCACCTTGCTTATATTTGCCTACATACTTCTCAATATCCTCAGGTAGTGCGTGTAGTGGCCAGTGCGGTGCGGTATAGGCCACATACATAAAGAAGGGCTGATCCCCATGATTACGTTTGATCATATCGACGGCATGAGTAGAAATGGCATCAGTGATATAGTACCCCTCTTGTCCTTCTTGGATAATTTGATCGTTGTTCACCATATAAGGTGGGTTAAAGTAGCTGCCCGCGCCTCCGAGCATACCATAGTGCTCGTCAAATCCCCGTTGCCGTGGTGTGGGATGCTTAGCATCTCCCGGAGTCCAACTATCTGGCTTATTAGCTGCATATTCTCCACCTGCATGCCACTTTCCTGACATCAAGGTGCGATAGCCTGCTTGCTTTAACGTCTCCGCTACTGCCAGGCAATCATCTCGTAGGTACCCTTGATACGCTGGCCCTACACCATGATCTCCTACCATATGACCGACTCCGGCTTGGTGAGGATATAATCCGGTGAGCAGGGATGCCCGCGTTGGGCAGCATCTTGCACAGTTATACATCTGGCCAAAGCGGAGGCCGCCATGGGCTAATGCATCTAGATTAGGCGTCTCGATTTCCGAACCATAACAGCCAATGTCAGAGAAACCCATGTCATCGACCATAATCAGTACAATATTTGGTTGATTTTGGTTTTGTGACTCCAATTTAAAACCCCCAAATAATTATCTAAGACTGATAGATTCATCCTCC
>SKHL01000006.1 GCA_007116995.1 Limnochordia bacterium | reverse complement strand
TGACACCAATGAATGGGGAGTTCGCTTAGATGTGAGTCAATCACTTACCGATTTTATAGTGCGTGAGCCAAGGTTAACCGATCGTCAAGTGGCTTTAGAGGCGGCTGAGGAGAACTATGAAAAAGCGGTCAACTCAATTAAGATGCGGATCAACAATATGTTTGTTCAATTAGCTGATATTGAAGATGAGATAGACATAGCCCTGCTAGCCTACCGCAGGGCTGCCCTGGAGAAATTACAGGGCGAACAATTAGCCAAATCAGGTATGTTAGATGATGTCAGTCTCGATCAGCTGCACTTGAGACTAGCAGAAGCTGAACTAGTGTTGTTAGAGCAACAGCATAACTATCAAATGCAGGTAATGGAACTAAATATCTTGGCTGGAAAGAGCAATTTCACTAATGAATAGCAGTAGAAAGATAAAAACCCTCTGAGGAGGGTTTTTATCTGTGGTGGTGCGCCCAGCGGGCAAGGGCGTCACTGGTAACGGACTGGAGGAGAAAACTGAGATCACACTATGTGTAGTCATGGTGATACCTAGCAGTCGTTAGGTAGCTAAGGTGATGCGAAGGGACGAAGTTTTTTACTCTCAAAGAAGATTTCTGGTAGAAGATGTTTTTAGAGTTGAGATAGTGAATAAAGGAGAAGGAGCGTTTGCGAGGATATTTTGTTCTAATAGCAGCAGTGATTATGCAGATTTGTCTAGGTAGCATTTATGGCTGGAGTGTCTTTGTTCAACCACTCGTGAACATCTATATGTTTTCGGTTACTCAAACCCAGTTAATCTTTGGGTCTACCATTGCCATATTTACCATCACTATGATGTTATCGGGTAGATTGTATAATACTTATGGACCTCGAATTATTGCATCGATAGGTGGAATATTATTTGGTTTAGGATACATCATTGCCTCGGCATCCTCTGGGAGCTTTATTTATGTTATGCTAGGTATTTCGTTGGTATCGGGGATGGGAATCGGGTTTGGCTATATTTGTCCGTTAAGTGTAAGTGTACTGTGGTTCCCCAAATATAAGGGGCTTGTCTCCGGATTAGCGGTTGGTGGTTTTGGCGCTGGTGCGATAATAGTCACTTCAGTGGCAAGTCATTACCTTGCTGAGGGTGTCGATGTGTTAGTACTGTTTCGAGGTTTAGGAGTAATTTATGGATTAGCCATTTTGCTAGTGGCCCAATTCTTAGTGATACCTCTGTCTGCGTGCGGATCAAAAACAGCTGTCAAAAGTAGAACCATTAAGCTGAACACTCTAGTTGCCGATCGTGTATTTACTCGGCTTGCGATGGGGATGTTTAGCGGGACGTTTGCTGGATTATTAGTCATTGGTAATTTAGGCTCCATTGGGCTAGCTGTAGGGTTAAGTGCAAGAGAGGTAGTCCTAGGAGTCAGTGCATTTGCTGTAGGAAACGGCTTAGGGCGCATCAGCTGGGGTTGGCTTTATGATATGGTTGGTCGAATAACCCTAGTTATATCGCTGTTTGTGTTAGCACTAGCAATACTAAGTCTTTCGGTGTTATCGGATTTTGGGATTTTGTTTATCCTTGTGGCTGGGTTGATTGGGTTTAGCTTCGGGGCCTCATTTGTGCTATATGTAGCTTATACAGCCACAAAATACGGAGCTACAGGGGTTAGTCAGGTGTATCCTGCCATTTTTCTGTTCTATGGAATTTCTGGTATATTTGGCCCTGTAATGGGTGGATACTTATTTGACACAACTGGCAGTTATCAATTGGCAATAATTGTAGCGACAGTAGTGGCTACACTGGGCGCTGTAGGGCTATATGGTATAATAAAAAACCAGGCTGAGTAAGATAGCCTGGTTTTTTATTATACAGAACTAATCCAGAGGAATAATGATCTGATTCATGCTACGTTGATCAGACGGTCTTATGCAATAGGTAATCTAATACTGTTAGCTCTAATCTATAGTATGCTAGACTTTGGTTGGCTTCTAGTAATAAGAGCCTTTGCTGGGGGAGTATTTCATCTTTTAGTAGCCTGTTTTTCAGGGGAACCCGTTTATTTTGTTTGAAATGTATTAAAGGACATCACGTCTGATAGGGTTCTTTTCTCTTTTTCATCGGGCCATTTTGGTGTTTTTCCAATCGGGACCACCGCCATAATCTTCCAATCCTGTGGAATTGCAAAGCGATCTCGCACTTCATCTTCATAGGGTAGCACTTGCCCTTCTACCCAGCATGAGCCATAGCCAAGGGCTGTCGCTGCTAGCATCAGGGTAGTGATGGTAGCCGACCCATCTTCGAGCCAATATTGCGTCACCGATGAATCTACAATAACGATGACTAAGGCTGGAGCTGTTGCTAGCCAGCTCATCTTTTCATGATCTTTAAACCATGATATGTCCTCTTTGTTATCTAGTACAATGAATTTCCATGGTTGGCTATTATAACCACTCGGAGCTAGCCTGGCTGCAGCAATTATGTTCTTTAAATCCTCACGAGGTACTAACTGAGAAGAGAACTCACGCACACTGCGTCGTTTTTCGATTGCTTTAAATAGTTCCAAATGCAGACCTCCCCTCTATTATGTCGGTTCACAAAGTGAACCATAGCTGTTTAACAAATATGCTCTAATTACTTAATTCAACTTAACCATTAGTATCTCCTGCTTGATCAGGGATATCCTGGAAGTCAATATATATGGCAGGAGAATTTTTCGGCTATTTGTGATGCTGTTGGTTATCGCACTAGGCTCCTTCTAGGACTTTAAAGGGGAAAATCTTATATGATAAAGGATTATTGGGCCTGAACAGGTGATTCGTTAACAAAAGATTAAGTAAAAAAAGGTTGACATTTAGCTCAAATTCGCATATCTTTGTATTTAGGATTAATTGAATTACAGTTGTTCTGTAATGGACGACCCTCTCATCGATGCACACGAGCAAGGGCTTCTAGTCGCTTTCTCGTATGCAAAGACTCTTCGCTTAGGTGGGGGGTTTAATTTATCGTTACTTTCGCATAAGAGTAGAGTTTAGACGAGCTAAGTGGAGCCAGTTTTAGGTTGAGATTATTTAAGAGGTGATGTGAATGGATAGTGGCTCGAGTGGTACGATGCACAGATACAACATAATAGTATGCTTTACCAAATCTAATCAGTGGGGAGACCATTCACACCAACGTATCTTGAATGGGCTTTAGCGCCCCTATTAAGGGAGGAAATAGTATTGGCAAACGTTAAGTTTCAAGAGGTAATGGATATGGAGACGGTGGATAGCACCGCTACCTATTCTACCTTTGGTCGACATATGGTTGTAGATTTTTGGGGTGTAGATTATGATCTTTTGAATGATGAACAATGGTTAAAAGATCAACTGGTTGAAGCTGCTAGTCGCTGTGGCGCTATGGTGTTATCTGTGCAATCCCAGCAGTTTGAACCCCAAGGGGTAACCGTCTTGGTTATGCTTTCGGAAAGTCACATTTCCATTCATACCTATCCCGAGAAGCAATTTGCTGCGGTTGATTGTTTTACTTGTGGAGAAGCTGTGGACCCGAAACTTGCTTTAGACTTGTTAATCAAAATGATGAAACCAACATCCACTGAGGGCCGTAAACTAGTCCGTGGGCTAGGGAACATCCGAGTGGAGAGCATAGAGAATACCGGTTTATAGTTGCCTAGATCCCTAGAGTTAAGGGGACACGGGAAGAGTGTATATGTTTCTACCTGTAATGAGAAGTATAATAGTCCCTTGGGTGCCGGATCTCTTCTCTGAAGAGTTCCGAACGCAAGGGACTATCTGTTTCTCTGGTCTGACCATTTCGGGGAAATGATCCTCAGACTATAAGCCTTTCCTAGCAGTCATGCCAAGGTAGACTCCTACCAGTACAAGAGCGGTTAATGAGCTAGTAATCAGAATGAAGAGCCACATAGCCACAGAACCAACGAATTGTTGGATAATCAGCCATAGTAAAATGGGAACCATAAAGAAATCAGCATATGCTAAACGTTGTTTCTCTTGTTGCCAATATTTCCAGCCAGAGCGGGAGAATAGAATAGCTAACACGACCCATAGAAGAATCGCCATCACGTATCACCTCGTTTTCTACGCGTGGAATATGTTCTAATAGTATTTAAAGTAGTAGCGCTAGGAGCACTCTTTATCGTATCGCAGCCCCCCTGATTAGTTGATCGAGCAGCCATTTAAGATCTAAGATCATGGCAGTTACGTTTACTTTAGAAGACAGCTGTCCAGGTGTGTCGAGTCACTGGATCGCAGGGTTCGTGCCACCGTCTAATATGATCCTTTCTTATTAAATCACATTACTCGGTACGTCAATGGGCGGGGTAGTTGATTTATCTCGCTGCTGAGAACATATCTGGTAAATCCCTCGATTGGTACTGCTTGCTTCATCCACTAACTCCTGATAGGGGCGATGGCAGATATCCACAAACCCTAGCTGATTGTTTTCTCCATCAAAACGCCCTAGAGCGCCTTGGTCTAATAAGGCGAAGTAATGAGTTCCTACACAGTATTTGTGGGCAGCTGCATTTTCTACATAATATCGATACGCTATACCACGCTCAGTCTGGTCGCGAACTCCCCTTAAGGAATTACTGAGAAGACCTCGATCTAAGGCGCCGAAGTGGAACTCACCAATCATTATGGGTTTGTTAATCATATCTCCCACTCGAGTAATGAGAGAGCTTGGATCTAGTTGGTAGCAGTTAATAGAAAAGACGTCAAAGTTCTCGTGCCCCGAAATAAGTTGGGGACTAGAAATCCGAGCATAGCGCATTCCCAGGTTGAGATGATTGGAATCCAATTGTTTGCAGGCTCTACTTGGAATGGCTACATAACGTTCAATCATGATGGCCGGGAGATCTTGCAAATCCTTCTTCGCAGTGGCGGATAAGAGTGTTGCAGCGCTAAGCGGTTGTCTCAATTGATCAAAGTTAGAAAGATTTACATTCCATGCTCGGTTAAAGCTAGCGATATCATCCTGGTAACACTGACGTAGGAATTTCACTAGTTCATCCTTACTATGAAACTCGTTATCAGTTTCCAGTAACTTCTCAGCGATATTTAAGTTATTGACAAAGGTCCAGTGTGGTTCATTACGAAGAAAGTACCCAATCAGATAGGGATCGTTGCGATACTCCTTAAGTTGCTGGGCAAACAAATCTGCGTTTTCTTGATACTCGGGACTGAATACATCTGGAAAGTCTTCAAAAATCCTGGTTTTTGTTGTAGGAAAATTAGCTAACGGAAGGACATAGGGAATTCTGGCATAGCGATAAAACTCAGGGTCTGACCAATTGGCTACAGTATTGAATCCCCAATCGATTATGCGTGAACGAGTAAGCGCTGTCCATTTTTCTTTCCATTGCTCTCCAAATGCTCGGATAAGATTGGCGATCGTAAAATCAAAAACCTTTTGTTCATCGTGTTCTGACCAAGCTTTCGCATATTTTTCTTTCCCAGGTGATGGTAACCACTGAAATAACTTTTCAATAGTATCGACCCGGCTGCCTTCACCAGGATGCACACAGTCTAAACCCACACTAAAGAAGGGATGTCCTAAGGGATCAACTAGCCACCAACGGTCATCGGCATATTGGGTGCGGAAAAATCCAGTTGCCTCGCATTGCTGTGCCTGCCAGCCCCCAAACTCACTCCAGTCCTCAGGATACGTCGTTTGTTTCACGCTAGCGAGTTCCATTCGTAAATAGGAGACCAAATCATGAGCATTTTTTGTCTTGCCTGACCAGTATTTCGTCTTTAACTGACCTAATTCATCAACGAGCAATCTATCTGGTAATGGGTACTCTGGTTCTGAATGTCCAATGTGCAGATCAGAAATACAAACAGCTTGACTAGCCACACTCTTCTTTGTCCCCAATGCAAACTGGGAAATCTTCCTTAACTCAATCTTGTTGCCTATAACCACAGTTTTTACCTTCCCTGGAGTGCGTGGTAGAAATGGATGTTGTCCGTTCAAGGCCGTTAAAGGCAAGGCAATGCGGGTCTTAAGGCCTGGGATCAATCCAATTCGAATGCTTAAGTCTGGGCTCTCACTGGTATTGCCATCTTGCCAAAAGTGGAGCATTAATGCCATGGTCCATTCTTCTAAATTTTCGGCATCAAAGACTAGGTAATTTCCCTTCTCCCAGTGAACTCCGGCTACGTGCCCAGGTAAACCCTGGAAACATAGATAACCTCCTTCTTGGTCACAACGAATGGTTATGTCTTGTTCGCTGATACTCTGAATCTCGCAGGAAACGGTCGTCAACTCTTTCAGGTCAAACAATGTCTTCTCTGTCATCAAGCTACCCCTCCGTTAGGTACTGCGTTCTAATAGGAGCCATTTCCATTAGTATTAGTCCATTACAACGCGAAGTTTTCCACTGTGGTCCGCTGTATTATTGTTCTAGTTTTTAGATACTACGAATAGTGATTGATTCCTCTAATTTATCAGGGTATAATTATAATTTTCTTTCGCTATTAGGTAGAATGATGCATGTGAAATGATCTACTTCCTGTGGTGATGGGGTCATTTTTGATTTCTATTTCCATCGTGAAGGATTCCTTTCAAGGTCTGTAGAAATTAGTATAAGATAACCTAGGGTGGAGTGTCACTTGCTACTGATAAAGTAGCAAGTGACACTCCTTTGTTTCGGGATCGGCAGGGCTACCTGTATATCTTATCCATCTGGCTAAACTGCGGATTTTCATTATTTTGGTGATGTCACTTAAGGAAGATTGATGAATCATGGATCACTATGTGGTATGATATTAGAAAATTCAATTAAGATTATTGATATAAGTATACGTTAGAATAAGGAAAATTATTCTTATGCCTGGCAGCTGGTAGTTTCAATAGTACGTTAGGAACAGGAAAAAAGGAGTGTTAATCTATAATGAAAACAACCATCTTCGTAGTTATTTTTATGTCAGTTCTATCAACGCATATCTTGGCAGCAGATGTATTCAATCTAGAATCCATCCGGGAGCAGGTCCTTAAGACCAATACGGAGTATGCGCTTGCTCAACTAGAGGTAGAAATTGCGCAATTGCAGTTAACAAACGCTCAAGCAGAACACCTACGCCAAGCATCGATTGTGTCTGTGAGGCAGGCAGAGAACAATTTGCTGGCTGCAGATCGTATCCTTACAGACATTGCATCACGGATAATGGTAGAGGCAGAGCGTAGGTATTATAACGTTTTGAGTATCATCGAGCAGGTTGAGCTTGCCACCCAAGGAGAAGGACAAGCCCAAGAGAATTTCCGTATAATCAAAGTGCGGTATAATGAGGGGCTAGCTACTCCCATGGACATAACCCGTGCAGAGCAAGAGCAATTGCAAGCCATTAATCTCTTACAAAGTAGGAAGGGACAGTTAGAAATAGCTAGATTGCGATTGTTAGAGGTCTTAGGACTACCGTTGGATACTCAATTTAATGTAGATGACCAAGAGTTTCAGTTCACACCGGTGGAGATATCTAGAGAGCGAATTCTTCAGCAATTGAAGGAGCATAACCCGGATCTGCTACAATTAGCTGATCAACTAGACGTTGCAAGATTAGAGGAAAAAACATCGCTGTCGGGGTTCACAGCACCATTAATTCAAGCCTTAACCACGTTAAAACGGAAAACACTGGAGATTCAATATAACCAGCTGAAAAATGGGATCTATTTACAGGTGCTCGAACTAGGAAACAACCTACAAGGGTTAGAGGCATCGTATATAGCTAGCTTAAAGGAAGTAGATATAGCAAAAGAAAACTATCGGATAGTTCTATTGCGATTTGAAGATGGCTTAGAGCTTCCATCGAGTGTAATAGATGCGCAACTTAATCTAAACCGAGCGAACCAGCAAGGGATCAAGGCTTTATTTGATTACAATATTGCTAAATCCCACGTTAAACACCTGATTGGAGTGGAATGATGGGAAAACTATCAGCTCGATTATTTCGTTTTGGATGTATTGTATTGTTTTGCTTTGGTGCGATACATACTCTAGGCTTGGCTAAATCCCCACAACAAATGGGACTTAAGGAATTTATCCAAATTGCTCTTGTAAATAGTCCTGCTATTACCCAGGGTGATCTGCAATTAGAGGATGCTCGTCTACAGCATGAGGCAGCGGTGGGTTCTACGGGATTACAAATCCAGTTTAATTTGGAGCTTGACCGGATGCACCAAAAGACGGATAGTCTTCTACAAAACCTACCAGGAGATGATTTTTGGCAGGGAGGAGCCTCACTAGAGGCCGTGACCCAGGCTCCACTCGGACTTGAGGTTGGATTAGTCGCAGGCTGGAATGATGCCCATATCGTAGGAACAGAGTATGCTTTTCAACCCTTTTTTGAAGAGCGCTATTCGCTAGGGATACACGTTTCGCGACCTTTGTTTCGCAGCACGGAGAGCTTACTCGCCTATCAAAGAGTACAAGCCACGGAACATACCTTATACTACCAGAAAATACAGCAGATCAGCCTAACACATCAGGTCTTGTTAGAATCGGCTCAAGCTTTCTTTAGTTTATGGCGATCCCAACAAGTAATTGCATCTCTTGCGAAACGGATAACCTGGGCTACGACTCAAATTGATCTGTTGCAGGCACAGGTAGAGGCAGGAGTGGCTCATAAGCTAGATTTACAAGAAGCGCAGTTATGGAAGACTGAACTCACTGTACAACAGCGGATTGCGGAGCAAGGTCTTAAGCTACAGCTAGAAACGATTACTCATACCCTATCCATTCCAGTATCTGTCATACTTGAGGTGGATCATCAGGTTCTTCAGGCACTATCAGTCCAAGAACTGGTGGTGATTCCAGAAGAATCTCTGGATCTGGCCTTGGCTAGGTTAGCATACAACACGTCTCTTCAGTTTCTGAAAAAGACACAGGATGAAGCTGGGCTGCAGGGTGAGATCCATGGGATGGTCAACAGTGATCGTAATTGGAGTGTAAGTGTGTTAGTTCAATATCCTCTGTTTGATAGTGGAGTCAGAACTAGCCAAATTCAATCGGCCCAGGCCCAATTAGAAAAAGCACAATCGCAGTTAGATAGGGCTATTTTTACGGAGAGGCAACGTCAAATCGAAATTAACCAAAGAGTTACAAATGCTAAGAATCGGCTAGACATGGCCAAAGAAAACAGGCTCTTAGCCCAAGGACGTTGGAAAATAGTGCAAGAACGAGATAAACTAGGAGCTGTATCCTTCGGAGAACGGTATACTGGAATAGACCAGATCGAAGTAGCATATTTACGCTTGATTGATGCCTATATTGAGTATTATCTAGATAGAATAAAACAGCAGCTCTTTCACAATTGAGCATGTAGGTTAGGAAGGTCCACATCAATCAACGATAAGCTAAATATAAGGAGTGGAATGAATCAAAGCGAGTTAGGGCATGTATTGCGAGTTTTGGGTGAGGATCCATGAAAGTGAAGGTGAAGGTTCAATGTGTATTGCTACGTCTTTCAGTAGAAAGTAAAAAAGCGACCATTAGGTCGCTTTAATAATTATTCGGTGGTTGCGGGGGGAGTAAAAACTCGTGCGGACAGTTCTTGATCCATCATCAAGAGACCAGGACCGCTATTTCCCACAAGACGTATTTTGCTGAGAATTGTACTCATGGTAGCTTCTTCCTCCACTTGCTCGTCAATAAACCATTTGAGCAAGCTGATCGTGGGATAGTGTTTTTCTTCGTCAGCTAGCTGGGCCAGGGTGTTAATTCGCTTGGTGACAAACTGTTCATGGTGCAAGGCAGACTCAAAGACATCTTCAAGAGATGTAAAATCATTCTTTGGGTCGTCATAGCCACTAATAAACAATCTTCCACCAATATCATTGATGTAGTTGTAGAACTTCATAGCATGAAACCGCTCTTCGTCAGCCTGAACGATAAAAAAGTTTGCAAACCCATCTAACCCTTTGTTTAAGCAATAGCCGGCCATTGCTAAGTAGTAGTTTGCAGAATAAAACTCATGTCTGATCTGTTCATTTAGTTCACTAAGTAACCTATCTGATAGCATAATTAACCTCCATATCTATTTTTACTATCTCTATCGTACAAGAAAATTGATCTTTTGTCAATACTATCGATAATAAATATCGTTAATTAGTAGCACCTATCAAAAGCTATCATCGTCTAACAGTATCTTCAAGTTGATGGCAGAGCACAAAGGAGATA
>SKHL01000223.1 GCA_007116995.1 Limnochordia bacterium | reverse complement strand
TTATTTGAGTTTTTTACGATCCCAGTAACTGAAACTATCGTATTTACTTGGATCGTCATGGCAATCCTAATCCTAGCGAGTTTGCTTTTTACCCGCAATCTTGAAAAGATACCAAAAGGGGCCCAACACATCGTAGAGATTGCCGTAGACGGAATAGAATCTCTAGTCGTTCAGGACTTAGGAAAACGAGGACGAATGTATGTACCTCTTATCCTGACGATTGCTCTCTTTGTTTTTATCTCTAACTTAATTGGAGTACTTCCGGGCACTGTTTCCCCTACAGGTGACTTAAACACAACAGCGGCATTAGCCTTGATCGTATTATTTGTTGCCCACGGATCTGAGATCCGCGTAAAAGGCCTTAGGTCTTATATTAAAGGGTACTTTAGTCCTTTTTGGTGGATGGCTCCACTCAATGTCATTGGTGAATTTGCTAAAGTCCTCTCCCACGCCTTTCGGCTATACGGAAATATTTTGGGTGGTGGAATCATTATTAGCATTTTTTATATGTTTGCCCCCTATGTTTTACCCGTACCATTAATTGCTTGGTTCGGTGTCTTCATGGGGATCATTCAAACTGCTGTATTTACATTATTGGCCATTGCCTATATCCAGGTTCGCCTAGAGTAGGCTTTGACGAAAGGAGGGAAAAGACATGTTAGAAGCTGCAATTGTAATCGCTGCCGTTGCTATTGGCTCGGGGCTGGCCATGATTGCTGGATTAGGCCCTGGTATTGGTGAAGGATATGCGGCCGGTAAAGCGGTTGAGGCTATTGGACGTCAGCCTGAGGCTGAAAACTCCATCCGTACTACCATGATTTTAGGTCAAGCTATCTCCGAGTCCACTGGTATCTATTCGTTAGCTGTTGCTTTATTATTAATCTTCTCTTTTGCATTTCCCCTATTTGGTCGGTTACTAGACTTTTTAGGCTAAGCAAATTGGGTGCAATTACTGCACCCAATTACATCTTACTTACCGTAACAATTATGTAAATAAAAGGGTGAGGTTTTTGGTTGATCCTATACTATTACTCCAGCAAACTGTCAATTTTCTTGTACTCGTATTCATTTTACAACGGTTCTTATATAAGCCGGTACGTAAATTCCTCGATGAGCGTACCGCTATGATTGAACAACAAATCAATTCTGCCAGAGAACAAGAAGAAGAAGCAACCAAGCTGCGCCAGGAACTGGAAGTTAAACTACAAGATGGTCGCACTCAGGCAAAAGAGTATCTAGATCAGGCAGTGCGGCGTAGTGAGCAGATCCATGAGGAGCTTGTCGAAAAAGCGAAAGCAGAAGCTGCGACTATTCAGAAGCGCACACAAGAAGATATAAACCGAGAAAAAGAGAAAGCATGGCAGGAACTAAGAGAGAACGTTATCCAGTTATCCTTTGCCATTGCATCTAAGGTTGTCAAGGAATCATTGGACGAGAAGAAACATCAGGCTTTAATCCAAGATGCCATCGCCAATTTAGAACATCAGAAACTAGGTGATCAGCAATGACCGAGTCTAACGTAGCAAGCCGTTATGCTCAAGCGCTCTACGAGATCACCCCGGTGGAACTAAGGGTTAAAACCAATGAAGTGCTTAAGAGCCTAACTGAGGCCTTTGATCATGAGGAAATTAAGTCCTTTCTTCTTAATCCAAAGACGCCTCTAGAGACGAAACAAACGTTGATTCGCTCGCTTAAATTAGGAACACCCATAGAACAGTTTCTACTATTGGTGATGGAAAGAAGGCGAGATTTTTTGCTTGCCGCCATTTATCGTGAATTCATAGCATTACTGCATGCAGAACAAAATAAAGTAGTAGCAAAGGTGACATCAGCGATCGCCTTAAACAACAAACAACTAGATGAATTAGCCACAACACTAACCACAACTACGGGAAAAACCGTGATGGTAACGACGACTGTCGATGAGGAAATTTGGGGAGGTATGATAGTGGAAATGGATGGGAAAGTTATAGACGCTAGCTTAGCCCACTCCATTAATCAGTTAAAGCAAAGGCTATTGGCAAATTAGAAGCCTCTGGGGGTGAACAGTTTGGAAGTCGCTTTGGCCTATGCTCCAATACTTGTGTTGATGCTACCCTTGCTTGCTTGTGTTACGCTCCCATTCTGTCGTAGATTTATACCGAGTCATTATCTGTTACCTAGTACCATTAGCTACAGTCTTTTTTTGGGATATTCTTTCTATTTGTTAATCGTGTTAACAGAGAATTCTATGGCGTACACCGTATCTTTTCTTCATCTTCATATCGGTCTTTATGCTGATCAGCTTACTGCAGCAACTCTGATGCTCGTAGCAGTTATCTGTTGGCAAACCATCCTTACAACCCCAGTATTCGGGTGCAAACAGGATGGTTTTTTGTCTCTGATCTCGTTTTCTTTAAGTGCTTTATGTATATCTGCTCTACTAATAACAGACAATTTGATGTCATTCTTCATTCTTTGGACTGTATTAGATCTAGGAGTTTATTTAGGCCATTATCTCCATCAAAAGCAATCAAAGCAGAAACGTTGGCAGGTCTTTATCCTTTTACAAGCAACAAGTTTCTTCGTTCTTGGAGCTATTTGGTCTTTAGGACTCACCCACCAGTCCACCAATTTCCATCACCTCTTCCTAATCAAAGATTCCGTATCATCTCTGCTATTAACCGGCATTATAATCATTCTAT
>SKHL01000002.1 GCA_007116995.1 Limnochordia bacterium | reverse complement strand
TCAGGAACGAGCCAAGAGCCTCTTCTAGTAATTCTGTTCGTTTATATGTAGGAGTTAAAACAGAAATCATATGTTACTGAACAAATAAAGTATTATGCAGCAAGGCTTCCCCTGGAAGGGGTCGTTGTGTTAAGATTAAAGAAGGAGTACTAGTCGCTGAAACTGCGACGACAGATTCATCACTACTGGTCCACTCGGGATCACAGTTGAAGTTATTGTACCACGCATAATCATCGCTTATATAGATATCCTCAATACGATCACCCAATACATCCACCTGAATAAAGCCCTTAAGATTGGATTCAAGATTTCGAACACATACAAACTGTCGGCCATCTACATCATTCATTACCGCAACGAATCTATCAGTATCACCAATTTCAATCTCTGCATCTGAAGGTACCACAGTTATACTAGCCCAAGGCGGAGACTGCTCACCAAAATCAATAATAATGTCGTCCGGTTGAGCAGGAACCCCCGGCCACGTAACCGACACACATCGCTCTCTAAATAGACTTCTATTCCAGGCGACAACGCACAGATATCCTTCGACATCAAACTCAAAAAGTTGTACTTCCAGTAACTGTGTTAATTCTCTTTGGGATCCATCGGCATCTGGGTCACGATCAATATTTTCAAAAATTACTGGGTCTAGATCCCAGGGACCTTCTTCGGAATGATCGTCACTAGAACCCGTACCAAAATAGATAGAGTGATGAGTGTAAGGATCCCTGGCAAGCCACGTTACCGCAAATGTAAGAACGTTATCCTCAGATAGGTTCAAAGGCTGTGCAGAAATAGCAAGGGGAGCATCTGGTTCATTTCCTTCTGGCGACGGTCCCGGTGTCGTACAGGCCGCAACAAGAAAGATCATAAAAAAAGCAATTAGTGATCTCATAATGTTTCCTTTTTATTATTGTTTAACAATATGTCTCCTTGAGACATAATCCCACATTACAATGCTTGCGGCGGATGCCACATTATACGAAGTCATAACTCCATACTGAGGTATTGAAATTTTTGGATACTTTGATTCCATAAACTCAACAGGAAACCCATCTGATTCGTTTCCAAATACAAATGCTGGAGATTCATAATCATCCCAGTCTACTTCTGGCAACGGGGTTCCACCATGTTCAATTAAAATAGGATTCAGTTTAAGTGTATCAACTAATCCATTGAACATTTCAAAACTTACCTGCTCATCCCCGTTTACGGATTCAAGCCCATATATTCTCTGAATATCCAGATAATTCTGGGTTCCCACTAATGACCTTCTATCAATCTTTCTTCGTCCAAAAACGTAAAAAGCTTGAGCGCCTAGTAGGGCAGATGTTCTTGCCATCATTCCAACATTCAAGTCTCCATTAAGATTCAGAGCTACTACAGAATATGGCAAAGAATCTCTTTTTTGAATAAGCTTTAGCTCTTGGACTGAAAGATGCTTGTATTCTTTACGAACATTAAAGCCATTATTCATTTGTTTATAACCTTTAATATTTAGGCGGCTCCGCCCGGATTCGAACCGGGAACCTTCTGATCCAAAGTCAGACGTTCTGCCAATTGAACTACGGAGCATCAAAATTTGAGCCGAGGGAGGGACCAGTCTAAATCCCGGGAAAACTCACCGGAATTCTCCCTCGACCCACTATGCCCGTGGAGGGATTCGAACCCCCACGCCCTTTCGGACATATGATCCTAAATCATATGCGTCTACCTGTTCCGCCACACGGGCACACCAAGAGAATTTTTATTGTAAAAGTATTATTTTACTTTGGTCGCTTGGGCGCCGAAGGACTCTTTCTCATTCTAACAGGAGAGGCGATTCCGGTCAAGGGAACCCGATTGACTCTCCACTTTCTTACTAGTGACATAATAATATCCTTTTGTTTAAATAAACTTTAAAATTAACAAAACAACATGGCAGAGGTAGGATTCGAACCTACAATCTCTTGGGTATGAGCCAAGCGAGTTTCCCGTTCTCCACTCTGCAAGCAAGCGAGGGGAATCGAACCCCTATCAACGGCTTGGAAGGCCGTGGTAATAGCCTTTATACGACGCTTGCAACACTAATAAGTAGTGCTTTCAAGTAGTTTTGTTAGCTCTCTATTGGACTACCAATCTAATCGATCCAGTTGTTGCTGTCAACTGCTGTCTCTTTACTGTTACCTGATATATCTCTACAGGCTATTCTAGTATATCGACTTCTCCAGAATCTTGAATGATTCTGACCTGAGATTCGGTTTCTACCCACACCCTAGCACCACATGGCAAAGGATTATCTTCAGAATATACCAAAACAGACGGCCCGTCAATTTCTACTCTGTGCCCATATTTATTGATTTTACATGTCTTTCTAGATGGCGTATACGTTTTAACCGTCAATGGTGGAGAGTTTTTTCCCCACTTTTTATTAGATCCTAGAGTAATTCTATTTACATGAATATATTTTTTCATATTAATAATCATAAAAAGTTAGAATTCTCGTATCCCCATCAAATATAGAACCGCAATAAGGATCAAGCTCTTCTATGGAAACTTCTGTATCATTACTTACAGAGTGCCTATAAATTTCATCAGAATTTCCACCCACATCTACTTTTATTATATTTCCATTTGGAAAAACTGCATTATATGTAAATGTATATTTCCAATATGTATGAAACTTAACTTTGATGCTTCCATAGTTATCTATAAAATCTT
>SKHL01000193.1 GCA_007116995.1 Limnochordia bacterium | reverse complement strand
TAGTCAATAGAGATTGCTGATCGCCTTGACTCGTCCTGAGATGTTCAAGCAGTGCTATGATCTGGACAGTTTTTCCTAACCCCGTATCATCAGCAAGGCATGCGCCGAACCGAAGATCTCTCATGTACTTTAGCCAATCAAACCCCTTTTGTTGATAGCTTCGTAAGCTCGCCTTAAATCCATCACCTAGTGCACTATTATCAATTAAAGCAGGATTAGTGAGCTTTGCTGTAACACTTGATAACCAGTGGCCATTCGAAACTTGGACATCGACTGTATCTTCTTCAATACCTAAGAACTCTGAGGCACTTAATTGCAGACGCATCGCGTCTGCAATGCTGTACTCTCCTTGCTCTTCTAATCGCTTTGCCTGTTCATACGCGGCCAAGGTAGATTGTAGTTTTTCGTGATCAACCTCGATCCATTTTCCTTTAAACAACGCCAATCCACTGGTTTCGGCTAACAATGCACGGTATTCCTCTTCAGTAATCTTGTCTTCACCAAAAAACAACTGAGCATTGAAGTTTAGAAGGGCATCCATTCCCACCCTTGATGGTTCTCGATCTCCTATTTTAACTGCAAGTTTGATAGAATGACTCTTTTTCTTCCACCAATCAGGAATACGACAAAGTATCCCACACTCTTCGTAGATCGGTATCTCCTTGAGAAACGTATGGGCTTCTTTACTGGTGAATTTTAGCGGACTAAATAACTCACCACTCTCTACTAAATTCGAAATAAAATCGCTTTTTTGGGCTGTCTTACTTACAGTAGAGAGCAATTTTAACAACATATCTTGTTGATCTTCATATTCAAGCAATGCATTTTTCAATGGTGTGTGCGTTGCTTTTTTCGTGTTTTGATTCCCTGTGCTATACGTAGCCATAAATGCAAAAGGATAGGTGTCAGCTTTACTCTCCACTAGATGGAAAAACACCCGTCCCACAATATTCAGCTTAGAGTTATGCTCTAATAGGAAATCAGCCACGGTACCATCATAGGCCTGAATTTCTCCTGCAAAGATCTGGGATAACCTGAGATAGATGTCTTCAATCCAATTTGTATCGATGAATTCCATGCCCAGGACAAATGGAACACTATCTAAGATCTGGGTAATTTCCTCTTCTGTAGGCTGAATTACAGTATGCTCGCGACTAGCTTCTAAGTCGGGAGTCTTGGATACCCGTTGCAGAAACTTGGCTGCTATACTATGCAGAAACGCTATCGAAGAAGACCAATTTTCTGTTTGCTCAATAAATCCAAAGTAGAATAACATCATATCTGGATTGTGTAAGTATTTCTGATATAAATCATCTTCAAATTTCCTGTCAACTCTCACAGCGCTTTTGCTCTGGATATCGTTATAATCTAATCTAAACCCGTGGTCTAAAAAACAAACAATTAACTCTCTGCTAGTCGTAGTATCCATATTACCTCCACACAAGTATTGGTATGTAATCTGCAACATATGCTTTTCTATCCGTAGCTAGTTTATATCCGGGCAGTATTTCTGGCAGACAAGTTTAAGCGCTATTCTGATTGGCGCTGGCGAGGTACCACATCGGACGCTTCTTTTTCCACAACCTTAATAAGGTAATCAAGAAACTCTGCTCTTAAGTCTTCTCGTCTTAGGGCTGCTTCCACTGTGGCTTCTAAAAAGCCTTGCTTGTTGCCCACATCATAGCGTTTTCCCTGAAAGTTATAGGCATACATTGCTTCCTTACGTGCTAGTTCTCTTAGCGCATCGGTTAACTGAATTTCTCCACCTTTACCTGCTTGTGTGTTTGCGAGAATGCCAAAGATGGCTGGATTAATAATATATCGGCCTAAGATCGCTACATTCGATGGGGCTTCATCCACAGCAGGCTTCTCCACTAAATCGGTAACCGTATAAACGTCCTCTGAGATCTGCTTTCCCTGGACAATTCCATACTTATTAACATCCTGAGAACGAACGGTTTGCACACCTAGAATGGATGTATTATACTGATCGTAAACCTCAATCATCTGCTGTAAACAAGGTTTCTTTTGGTTATAGACCACATCATCTCCTAGCAGAACGGCGAATGGTTCGTTACCGACGAACGTCTTGGCACAAAAGATGGCATGGCCTAGACCTTTTGGATCCTTCTGTCTTATATAGTGGATATCCACCATCTCAGACACGGCTTGTACCATATCAAGTAACTCTTGATTCCCTTTTATCTTTAGCTGATTCTCCAGTTCTACTGAGTGATCGAAATGATCTTCGATGGCGCGTTTACTTTTCCCTGTAATGATTAGAATCTCTTTAATACCAGAGGCGATCACCTCTTCAATAATATATTGAATGGTGGGTTTATCCACAATTGGAAGCATTTCTTTGGGTATGGATTTTGTCGCTGGTAAAAATCGAGTGCCTAAACCTGCTGCTGGTATCACTGCTTTACGTACATTCATAGTTTGTTCCTCCTATGCGTAATGGTTAATGCCACTATGATTGACAATATAATTCACTAAGGACGTCTTCCCACTACCTAAAAAACCAGTAATGATTAAGACCGGTAACATTTGCTCCATGTTCATCACCTTCAATTTCTTATGTACGTGCTAATAAAAAAAATATGTTTTCTGTTTCTACTAATACCAACTAAATCCCTGCAATGTATTACTTTCTTATGTCATGAGTGGCGTAGGCCGCATCCACCTTGATAAGATATTCCTTCCATATCGACT
>SKHL01000227.1 GCA_007116995.1 Limnochordia bacterium | reverse complement strand
GTTTTAACAGCTTTTGCGTAATCCTGGATTTCCTTCTGGGCATGGCTATCTAGCCTGAGCTGGATAAAATGGGCCACTGCTTGTAAGCTGCCGGTCCACACCCACCTAACGTACATACCGTAAGCAGGTAGAAATAGCCTAGCTTGCTCAGCGCAGATACCATTTTTTAGTGCTTGCTCATATAGCTTCATACTAGTTTCAATATGAGTCTCTAATGCGGCACTCATTTCTGAACCTAATTCAGGTGCCACGATATCTCCACTACCCTGTTTCCTATTCTCTGGAGCGGATCTCCATTCACTAGCTTGTGGAAGCATAAATACAGGCTCTTCCGTTATATAACGGCGACTTGATTCATTCCATGCTGTAATCCGATCATAACCTTCTTCTCCATGTTCTGATCCGATAATATGCTTCCACCATTGCCTGGCTACCATTAACGGTGCATATACCTCAAACTTAAGAATGGAATGTCGGAAGGGAGAGGTGTGTTCATGCTCGGCTAGATACTCAATCAGCCGTTCTTCCTTTTTTCCCATCGCCTCACTCTTCTTATCAAAGCTTACTTTTGCATCATTTACGGGTGAAAGATCCGTGCCCATCCAATCTTTAAGTAGTACATACCCCTTATCCCCTACGGGTAAACGAAGCTTGTCCAATTTATGACCTCCTATTCTGAAGATATGGGTTACTTCTTCGCCAGACTGCAAAATTCCTGGTTAAGCTTCTTAGCTTCTTTTAGCAGAGCGAAATAGGTATTGGTGCAGTATGTGGGAAATGGGTATATGTTCTCTCCTAGAGGATGGATGAGTTAGGTGATTTATTGCAGGAAGGATATGCTCACAAGGCAAAAATACATGTGAATGAAAAAAATGCAAGGAGTGATCACTGTGAAGAAGAGTGTATTGACTTTGGTTCTACTTCTGCTTTTTCTTAGCATGACTGCCCAAGCGATGTTTCTTAAAGACTACGTCAACGAACAGCGGAATCAGTTTTATTACGATCTAGAGGTAGAATTAACGCTGGACAATGGTGTTCAGGTGGCCTTTATGCGCGTCTACTCCGGCGAGTGGAGGCAGACCTATTGGGTCCATAGGCTCCGAGTACTAATCCCACCTCGAGCAGAGGGTGATAGTGTAGCTATCTATGTTACTGGAAGTAGTAGTGGAGCCAGTGAGCTACGGATGATGAGTGAACTCGCGTTGCAAAGTGGGAGAGTAGTCGCCATTCTTTATGATAACCCGAAACAACCACTGTTTGATGGGCTAACGGAGGATGCTTTGATCTCCTATTCTTTTGAAAAGTACTTAGAGACTAGTGATTTAGAGTGGCCGTCACTGTTTCCCATGGTTCGTGCTGTCGTCGCTACCATAGATGCTTTGGAGCATTTTGGGGCAACTCGTTTTGGACAACGACCTAATCGATTCTTAGTGTCTGGTGGATCCAAGCGAGGTTGGACGACATGGCTAGCAGCAGCAGTTGATGTTCGCATCGTTGCCATTATGCCAGCTGTGTATGATAATCTCAGCTTGGAGGCCCAAATGGAGCACCACTTATTGGCGTGGGGAGACTATAGTTATAAGATTGGAGACTACACAGAGCGAGGCATTCCCCAGCTGTTGGATACAGAGAAAGGGAAAGAATTAGCAACCTTAGTGGACCCATATGCCTATCGGGATCACATCACCATACCCAAGCTGATTTTGGTGGGAACTAATGATCCGTATTGGCCTGTGGATGCGGTGAACTTATATATCAACGACCTCTATGGCCCAACCTATATTCACAATGTGCCGAATGCTGATCACAGCCTTAATGAAAGCCAAGAACTACTGGCCACCATGGCGTCATTTATTAAAGGTAGCCTCTCTTCTAATGCAGTCTTTCCTAAATTAGAGTGGGTAATGACAGAGGAGGATAATCGGATAACACTAGAAGTAGAGACGTCCGAACCGGCAATGATTCGGTTTTGGATGGCTTTCAACAGCTCTAGAGATTTTCGGGACGCTGAGTGGCAACCAGTAAGTGGTGCTATGGCTGTTGTTTCGGCTACCCATGATTTTACTAGAAGGGGTAGTTTTTACCTGGCAATTTATGCAGAAGCAATCTTCCAGACTAATTATGGGTTGTTTTCTGTCTCTACCCCAGTACAGGTTATTACGCCTTGATAGTTATTAGGTCAAGGCATAGCCAATAACGGTTAGTGGCCATCGGATATGACTGAAGGACTTAGGCTATGAGAGGATCACCTTCATATAGTCTCTTCTTATATTTGATGACGGGAGGAGAATTAATTAGTTTAATCGACGTTATTAGTCAAGGAATACATTATCGACCATTAACGTTAACCAAGGGTGAAACGAGGTGAAAATGTGAAAAGGGACGCTGTGATTCTTATAACTGGTGCCAATTCTGGAGTCGGAAAAGCAACTGCCTTGGAGTTAGCATATATGGGAGCACGAGTTATCCTGTTGTGCCGGAGTCAGGAGCGCGGTACCGAGGCCCTACAGGATATTCGATACTTGAGCGGTAATGAAAGTGTTGACTTAATGTGCTGTGACCTGGCATCAATTGTGGACATTAGACGTTTCTGTACCCATTTTACGAAGCGCTTCAATCGGCTCGATGTGTTAATCAATAATGCCGGAGTGATTTTGCCTAGCAGGCAGCTCACCCCTGATGGGTTCGAATATCAATTAGGGGTAAACCATTTAGGGCAC
>SKHL01000015.1 GCA_007116995.1 Limnochordia bacterium | reverse complement strand
TAAATTCTGGCGCCGTAGTCGGCCAGTTATTTCTGCCCCAATGGGGTATCCTGAAGCTAGACCCATTGCTACGGCAAATGCTCCCACGCCAGGAATCTTAAATACTTTTTTCATAATAGGCTCTAATAGTACACCAATAAAATGCACTACTCCTAAACCCATCATGATATCTGCCATGGCAAAAAACGGTAGTAAAGCCGGCAAAACAATTTCAAACCATAATTTTAGTCCATAAAGCGACGCATCAAATGCTTCCTCAGGAAAACGAACAATAGAAATCGTCAGCATTAGAGTTATGAATGCAGATAGATACGCATTTAAATACAACCTCTTATTCTCCACCATCAATATCCCCCTCGGAATTCTTCACTACCATATATATTTGGACATAACGGGGATTATGCTAATGGATAGAAGCGATACGGGTGTTTGCGGTTCCCTTTCCATGATCAGTTTTTTGCAGCGTTAAGGTTTTTACTTGACACCGACCGTCAATCTTTGTATAATTTATGAGGTGAATACAATGCAAATAAGTATTACTAATCTCAAAGGGGAGTCAGCAACCCTAAGGATTAAAAAGGAACTCCCAGTAGACTATGGGGATAGGGGATTAACCGAGGAGAAATTGGTATCACCTCTTAAACTTGATGTGACTGTCACAAACACGGAGGAAGGCTATTCAGTGCAGGGTTCTGTACAAACTAAGGTCGAATTAGAATGCACCCGCTGTTTGATACCATTTGTTTATGATTTGTCAGCCGAATTCTCTGATGAGTACCTACCCAAGCTTAACCGGGCTGAGACTGAAGATGATCGGTTTTTTAGTGAACAAGCGCCATACTTTCAAGGGGATCAATTAGATATCACAGAACTTATCAATGAATCACTTATACTGGCCATTCCAATGAAGCTGATTTGTTCCACTGACTGCACAGGATTATGTTCACACTGTGGACAGAATCTCAATCAAAATAGTTGCCAGTGCATAGTTGATACAGTAGATCCTCGCTTAGCAGCATTGACTGATTTGCTTAAAAAAGAATAGGATAAGAGAGGGGGATTTAAATAATGGCTGTACCTAAGAGGAAACACTCGAAAGCAAGAACAAATACTCGTCGCTCCCAATGGAAAATTAAGGCGGTGGGTACTCACAGTTGTCCACAATGCCACGAGCAAAAACTACCACACCGCGTCTGTCGGAACTGTGGAAGCTATAACGGTCGTAAGGTTGTGGATGTTAGTGTGGCTGAATAATTCATCCTGTCTTTTGGAGAAGATGATAGAGTATAATCCTCTATCATCTTTTTAGGATCTTTTTTGAAAAAAGTCTTTACATCGGCAAGTTCCTCCAGTATACTAAATTTAGGTTAGCACCAGGTCTTAATAGGAGGTATAAGACATGGGAATCACTCGTAACAGTCGTCGAGACGAATTACAATCACTACTAACCCAGGATCCATTCTTAACAGATTTGCAGTTAGCAGAGGCATTAGGCGTCAGTGTGGCTACCATCCGGTTAGATCGAATGGCATTAGATATCCCGGAATTACGCGAACGCACGAAAATTATTGCTAGCAAAACATATACGAAACTCAAATCGATTCAAGGATCAGAGGTAATTGGTGAATTAATTGATATAGAGGTAGGGGCTTATGCTATATCCATTCTTTCCGTACTTGATGATATGGTGTTAGAACGAACGAAGATATTACGTGGCCATCATTTATTTGCGCAAGGAAACTCCTTAGCGGTAGCAATAGTCAACTGGCATACAGCCCTAACAGCGTCGGCCAAACTACGATATCATCGGCCAGTCACATTATCTGACAGAGTGATAGCCAAAGCGAGCCTGATCGTTAAGGACAAGAATCACTATACTATTCAAGTGGAATCCCGTGTCCAACAAGAACTGGTTTTTCAGGGAGAATTTGTGGTGGTTGCTCTTAACGAAAAAGAGGAGGGGGATTCCCATAAAAATCGCAGTTGATAGTTTTGGAGGCGACTACGCTCCCGAGAAAATAGTCGAGGGTGCATTACAGGCCGGAGAGATGTACCAAATTTCCACCATATTGACTGGAGATGAACAAAAACTCAACAACCTAGTTAGTGATAAACCTGGCAGTAAATACATAGAAATAGTCCACGCACCTCAGATTATTCAGATGGATGATCACCCTGTGGAAGCTGTACGAGCTAAGAAAGCTTCTTCCCTAATGGTT
The DNA here is from genome assembly GCA_007116995.1 of Limnochordia bacterium. Taxonomy (GTDB): domain Bacteria; phylum Bacillota; class Limnochordia; order Darwinibacteriales; family DTU012; genus CSBR16-202. The sequence goes on along the minus strand of SKHL01000015.1, from coordinate 8,105 downwards.
GCAGCCCGCTTAGTGCGAGATAAGCAAGCGGTAGGAATGATTAGTGCCGGTAATACAGGGGCTGCAATGGCTGCTTCTGTACTAGGAATAGGTCGGATTAGAGGTATTGAACGCCCGGCAATCACATCACTAATGCCGACTTTACATGGGGTATGTCTGCTGGTAGATGTGGGTGCTAATGTGGACTGTCGACCCAATCATCTCATCCAATTCGCATACATGGGTTCTGTCTATGCCCAGCGGGTCTTAGAGGTTGATAATCCTAAGGTTGGACTGCTCAATATTGGTGAAGAACCTTCCAAGGGTAACGAAGTTGCACAAAAGGTTTATGATGAACTATCCAAATCAAATCTCAACTTTATCGGAAATGTTGAAGGACGAGATATTCCTAAAGGAGAAGTGGACGTGATTGTCTGCGACGGATTTGTAGGAAACATTGTATTAAAGTTTGCAGAAGGAATTGGTAGTGTGTTGTTTGGTATGCTCAGAGAGGAATTCACTAGATCCCTACCTACAAAACTAGCAGCGCTTATCCTTAAACCTGGATTGCGTAATATCAAACGTAAGATGGACTATGCCGAATATGGGGGAGCGCCTCTCTTGGGTGTGAATGGTGTATCCATAATCGCTCATGGCAGTTCGAATGCTAAGGCGATCCGTAACGCAATCCGCGTGGCCAAGGAAGCTGCAGAACACGGCGTAATTAATACCATTGAAGAGCTGATGGAAGGTGAAAATCGTTGATAACTAATGTAGGTATCCTAGGGACAGGCAAAGCCATACCCGATTATATTCTCACAAATGCCGAATTAGAAGAACGGATGGACACGACTGATGAGTGGATTACTAGCCGTACGGGGATTAAGGAACGGAGAATTGCCCCACCGGATGTTGCTGCTTCTGACTTAGGTGCCATCGCAGCTAAGCAAGCCCTAGACAAAGCTGGGGCATCCCCAGAAGAGATTGATTTAATCATCGTAGCTACCATTACTGGCGATATGCCATTTCCATCTACTGCATGCATCATCCAAGATAAAATTGGCGCTATAAATGCCTCGGCCTTTGATTTATCCGCTGGTTGCTCCGGGTTTGTTTATGGACTCGATGTTGGGCAAAACATGGTACGCGGTGGATACCAGAGGGTTTTAGTTATCGGAGTGGATTTATTAAGTAGAGTTACTGATTATGAAGATAGATCAACATGCGTCCTATTCGGTGATGGGGCAGGTGCAGCTGTCCTTGGCCCTGTGGCTGAAGGATATGGGATTATTTCCACTGATATTGGGGCAGATGGATCAGGCGCAAAATTTCTACAGCTTCCAGTAGGTGGTTCGAGAAATCCCATTACCCCATCTATACTAGCCAATCGAGAACATTATCTGCGGATGTCTGGGAATGAGGTATTTAAGTTCGCTGTCCGAGTCATGGAAGACTCGACTGAGCGAGTGTTAGAAAAAGCCCGTATTCCTAGTAAGGACATTGCATGGTTCATACCACATCAGGCTAATGTACGGATTATCCGCTCAGCCGCAGTGAAACTTAAAATTCCAGATGAGAATCTGTATATTAATGTTGATCGCTACGGTAATACATCAGCAGCTAGTATACCTATTGCTCTGGATGAGATAGTGGAGGAAAAAGGGATATCCGACGGTGACAATATCTTAGTTGTAGGATTTGGTGCCGGTCTTACTTGGGGTTCCGCAATTATTCGTTGGGGAGGAGTTATGAAATGATTGCCGTAGCATTTCCGGGTCAAGGTGCCCAAAAAGTAGGAATGGTTACAGACATTTCAGCCTTAGCGGAGGAATATTTCCTGCAGGCGAACGACTACTTAAACTACGACTTGCGGGACTTATGTGCCAACGGTCCAGCAAAGAAACTGAGCCAAACTCAATATGCGCAACCGGCACTTCTGGTGACCTGTTACACACGCTGGTTAGACGTAGCCCACGATTTCTCTGCACGGGTCTTTGCTGGCCACAGCTTAGGATTAATCACAGCCATGGTAGCAGCAGGTGGTATTTCTTTTGCCGATGCAGTTTCCATTGTAGCGAAACGAGGATCCTTGATGGCTAACGCCTCCGGAAACGGAGGTATGATGGCTATTCTCGGTCTAGACGTGGATACGGTAGAAAAAATATGCAAAGATGCTTGCTTACATGGGTATGTCCAGATTGCAAATTATAATGCACCCGGGCAGATTGTGGTATCCGGTGAAGCGCTAGGACTCCAACAAATGGAGGAACGAGCCGTTAAGGCAGGAGCCCGTAAAATCATTGCGTTAGATGTCAGTGGCCCCTTTCATTCCAAATTAATGAAACCTGTTGCCAATGAATTCAGTCGGTTTCTTCAAGAAATAGAATTTAGGAATCCGAAAATACCGGTGGTTAGTAACGTTAAGAGCATTTTTCTTACAACGAAAGACCAGTTAAAATCAGAACTTATATCACAGCTTACGTCTCCGGTACGATGGATAGATAACATCCATTTTCTTGAGTCACAAGGAGTTACCGAGTTCGTAGAGGTAAGCCCAAATCCAGTCCTTCTAGGATTAACCAAGAGAATAAGTAAAGGGTTAAAACTAACGTCTGCATAAATCGAGGAGGATATAAGTATGATCAATGAGAATAAGAAAGTGGCCATTGTAACTGGAGCCACTCGTGGAATAGGATATGCCATTACCCAAAGATTTTTAGCAGCTGGGATCTCTGTGGCTGTTTGTGGGCGGAACCAGGAACTATTAGATAAATTCGATCATCCTCAAGTACTGGCAGTCAATGTTGATGTGAGCGAAAGTGAGGGAGTAGATAATCTAACCAAACAAGTCCTTGGGCGATGGGGTAGAATTGACATAGTGGTTAATAATGCAGGAATCACCCGAGATTCCCTATTAATGCGTATGAGTAATGAGGATTGGGATCGAGTGTTAGAGGTAAATCTATCTGGAGCATTCTATCTTTGTCGCTCTGTCATTCGGCCGATGATGAAACAAAAATCTGGTCGGATTGTTAACATCTCATCGGTAATAGGTGTGATGGGAAATGCAGGTCAGATTAACTATGCCGCATCTAAAGCAGGTTTAATCGGGTTGACAAAATCATTAGCAAAAGAGGTAGCTTCCAGAGGTATACTAGTCAATGCTGTCGCCCCTGGTTATATAGATACAGATATGACGCAAGAGTTAGATGAGAAGCAACGAGAACTGATCACTCGGCACATACCCTTAGGTAAAACGGGGTCTGTTGACGATGTAGCAGAAACTGTGTATTTTCTAGTTTCTGATGCGAATCAATATATTACAGGTCAAACCATTCATGTTGATGGTGGTCTGGTAATATAAGAAAAAGAAAGAGGCAAGGAGGTGACTTACGTGGATATCTTTGATAAAGTAAGAGAAATTACTGTGGAGCAATTAGGTATTAACCCTGAAGAAGTCACAATGGAGGCCTCTTTTATAGAGGACCTCGGAGCGGATTCTCTAGATGTGGTTGAGCTTGTTATGGCCTTTGAAGAGGAATTTGATCTAAAAATCCCCGATGAAGATGCAGAAAAGATCGGTACAGTGTCCCAAGCAGTTGAATATATCAAAACTCAAAGCTAAAGGGGAGTCCCTGTAGGGAACCGGATTTGCATTACCAAGATCCGACCCCTAGGGACTCTTTTTTCCTAGCTTTATTAGAAAGCATCAATTTGTACTCTGAAGAAGGACATAGTATCCTTTGACTGATAATTAAAATGAAATGAGGTGAAGATGTGGCCAAACGAGTAGTAGTAACCGGAATAGGTGTAATATCACCCCTAGGCGATAAACAGCAAATGTGGGATAATTTACTGAATGGAGTCTCTGGTATTGATACCATTACACATTTTGATACAACCGACTTTCCTGTAAAAATAGGAGCCGAAGTCACAGATTTTAATTCTAGCGACTTTATGGAACGTAAGGATGCTCGCAGGATGGATCTTTTCTGCCAATACGCCGTAGCAGCGGCCAAGTTAGGTATAGAAGATAGTGGCCTAAAGATTACCGAAGAAAATGCACCAAGAGTTGGTGTGATGGTAGGGTCAGGAATTGGTGGGATTGATACTATTGAAAAACAAGCCCGTGTCTTACATGAAAAAGGAGTATCCCGGATTAGTCCCTTTCTAGTCCCAATGTTAATCCCTGATATGGCTAGTGGACAGATCGCCATTCAAACAGGAGCGAAAGGGCCTAATTCCTGTACAGTAACAGCTTGTGCCACAGGAACCCATTCTATCGGCGACGCCTTCAGAATCATCGCCCGCGGGAACGCGAATGTAATGCTAGCAGGTGGCGCTGAGGCAGCCATTACACCCCTAGGCTTAGCAGGCTTTGTCGCTGCGCGGGCACTATCCACCCGAAACGATGATCCTACGTCTGCTAGTCGTCCCTTTGACCAAGATCGCGATGGTTTTGTGATGGGTGAAGGAGCTTGTGTGCTAGTGTTAGAAGAGCTCGAACATGCCTTGGCTAGAGGGGCAGAAATATATGGTGAGATTATTGGCTATGGTGCCAGCGGTGATGCCTATCATATTACATCTCCTGCGCCTCAGGGAGAGGGAGCCCAACGAGCAATGAAAGAAGCTATGGTGGATGGCAATATTACAATCAAGGAAATCGACTACATTAATGCACACGGGACATCCACTTACTATAATGATAAATACGAGACAGAAGCTATAAAATGTGTCTTTGGTGAGCGAGCGCATACTATCCCGGTTAGTTCCACAAAGTCTCTGACTGGACACCTTTTAGGGGCAGCTGGTGCCATTGAAACAGCCATCTGTTTGCTTGCTTTAAAGCATCAAGTCATTCCGGGCACATACAACTATGAAACTCCAGATCCAGAGTGTGATCTTGACTACGTACCGAATCAAAGTAGACCAGCAGATCTCTGTTTCACCATGTCAAACTCCTTCGGTTTTGGTGGTCATAATGGTGTGCTTATAATCAAACGGTGGGATAAACTGTGAAAATTAACAGAGGTCAAGAGAAACTTGAAGACAATATTGGATATACGTTTAAGCATAAGAGCTTATTGAGCCAAGCATTAACGCACAAATCTTATGCACGGGCCAAGGGTATTGAAGATAATGAACGGTTGGAGTTCTTAGGAGATGCTGTGTTACAGTTAGTTGTTAGCCAGTTTCTATATGAAACATTCCCTGATCTAAACGAAGGACGCTTAGCTAAGGTACGAGCTCTATTGGTTAGCCAACCAACTCTAGCCACACTAGCCCGAGAATTAGAGCTTAATAACTTTATGAAAGTTGGTAAGGGAGAAGAGAGAACCAAGGCAAGGCAGCTGGATTCTCTTTTGTGCGATACCATGGAGGCTGTTTTCGGGGCTATTTATCTGGATGGAGGGCTCGAGGAAGCGAGGACTGTTATCTTACCAAATCTGCCTCAATGGGATAGAGCCCAATTACAGATCGTTGACGCTAAGAGTACCCTGCAGGAGCATCTCCAACATACAAATCAAGGGACTCCGATATATAATCTAGCGGAAGAACACGGACCCGATCATCAAAAAGAGTTTGTAGTAGAGGTTTGTTTCCAAGATGAGGTATTAGGACGGGGTTTGGGTCATAGCAAAAAAGAAGCTGCACAGGCTGCGGCTCGAAAGGCTTTAGAGGCCTTGGACTTCACTGCTGAGAATCAAGATTAGTAGAGTTTAATCATCAACCGTAAACTAGGGGTGGAAGTCATCTGTGTTCACTGATATCGCAAATAATCTACGGGGATTTTGGTTTTACTGGCAACATAAAACCAACAAGCCCCGTTTTTTTATTATGTGAAAGGTAAAACGTTTTCATCTTCCACGGATAAATGAAGCAATATTCCAGTTTATCTTCTTGTTTTTCCATATATATGGATAAAGCAAGTTTTTTTGTGGCTAGATTAGTATTTAAGTCATATTAATCCATTCCTGTCATATAGATGTTATTGTAATAAGCATGTACTGTCGGGACAAGGGAGGATAACTAATGACAGATGCTAAGACAAGAGGAGAAAAAAATCAGAAACGTGATCTGCAGTTAATCCAATTAATCAGACGCGGTGATCCCATCGCGAAGGAAAACCTAGTTCACAAGTATGTCCCAATGGTAAAACACATTATCCGAAACTATTACGCTAGCTTTTTAGACTTCGAAGATCTAATACAGGAGGGTTTAATCGGTCTACTTAATGCCATTGACGAGTATAAACCTGAACAATATGATGTTAAATTCAGTTCATTTGCCTATATCTGCATAATTCGCAAGGTATACAACATCATCAAACAAACCACCGGAAATAAGCACAAGGTCCTAAACGATGCTACCTCACTACAGTCTTATATAAACAGTGAAGAAAGTAGGACCGTCCTTGATATAATTCCTAATGAGGATGGTACTATTGATCCTGTAGCGCTCGTTGAGGAGAGATTAGTAAATCAACGCTTAGATCAAGTTCTTATTAATCATCTATCACAGTTGGAGTACTCTGTCATAGTAATGTTACTACGAGGCTATTCGAGTGGAGACATCGAAGCAGAGATTGGGATTGGGGCAAAGGTTGTGGATAATGCGAGGACACGAGTGAAGAATAAATTACGAAGAATTATCCAAGAATATGGCTCTCTGCTAAGCCCTAGTGTACCAACTCGGGTACGGAAACGGAAAGACTTATATTTAGATCTGAAACTGGGAGGTTAATCCTTCCAGTTTTTCAGTACCTATGATACAATGATAATTAGACCTCCATGTCATCAACAGACACTAAATGACGAACGAAGCAATGACATGGGTTTAGGATAGGAGTAAGAACTATTTAAGGATACGAATCATATTCATCGCGGAGGTTCATTATGCGATTAAAACGACTAGAGTTAGTAGGATTCAAATCATTTGCTTCCAGGATTAAATTGGACTTTGATCACGGTATCACAGCCATTGTTGGTCCTAATGGTAGTGGGAAAAGTAATATTTCAGATGCGGTTCGTTGGGTACTTGGTGAGCAAAGCATCAAGAGTCTACGCGGATCTAAGTTAGAGGATGTTATCTTTGCAGGAGCCGATGGGAAAAAACCAATGGGCATGGCGGAAGTACAACTGACACTGGAAAACATTGATGGTTTTTTACCTATTGACTATAGTGAAGTGACCATCACTCGCCGAGTGTATCGCTCTGGTGATAGTGATTTTTTAATCAACAACCGACCTTGTCGTCTTAAGGATGTTCATGACCTATTCACTGACACAGGATTAGGGAAAGAGGGCTATGCCATTATCGGACAAGGCCAGATCGATTCCGTATTGAGCACTAACTCTGAAGACCGCCGTATTCTGCTAGAAGAAACTGCAGGGATTATTCGATATAAGAATCGTAAGCAGCAGGCGAAGCGGAAGATTGAGGAAACAGATTATGACTTAGTTCGTGTTACCGATATCCTCGGAGAACTAAACCAACAACTGATCCCACTAGAGCGAGAAGCGAACAAAGCCAGGAAATATCAACAACTAGCCAATGCCTTACATAGTATTGAATTAGACCTATTTGCCCAAATAAAAACAGCTTTGAACCGAGATCTTACCCGCAACCAGCTAGATCTTGAGGACAAGCAGGGTGCGGCCGAAAAACAATCTAGTAGATACCAAGAATTAGATCTAGCCATTAACAAATTGCAACAGACGCTTAGCAAATTAGAAGAAGAAATTGATCAATCTCAAAATAAATTAATGTCCATCAACGAAACACTAAGTGACGTAATCCATAATAGTGAGTTGACCCACGAACGAGAGTTGCATAACTCAAAGCACCAAATTGAGCTATGCAACCAGCAGGGCAAACTAAGGGAGGAAATAGCTACTTTACATCAAGATTGTCAAGAATTACAATTAGCTTTGACCACATATAATGAGAATCAAACAAGGACTCGCTCCGAACTAGATTCTCTCGAAGCACGGCTTGCGAATCTACGGGATCAGTATCAGCAGAAACGCAAGGATGTAGAGGACATGAAAACGTCCTTTGTAGAGTTTATGCGGGATTTAACCGACGCGCGCAATTTTGGTCGTAACTACCAACAACAAGAGGCG